>JAAZDZ010000248.1 GCA_012512545.1 Alcaligenaceae bacterium
AGCGCGCGGATATTCTGCAGAATCTGCGAAGTATCGTTGCGCCGCCAGATGCACAGGGTTTCCGAGCGGGGCGTGTGAGGGAAGGGCAGAAAGGCCGTGTCGGGCAGGCCGCAGGTGGCCATGCAGGCAGGCACAATCGCCACTCCCATGCCTTGCGAAACCAGCGACACCACGCTGAGCCAGTGCCGTACCTCATAGGCAATTTTGGGTATGAGGCCCGCTTCCTGGCAGATGGCCAGCAAAAGCTGGTAATAGCTGGGCGAAGCATTGCGCGCGAAAAACACAAACTTCTCATTGGCCAGCGAGGCCAGTTCCGGCTGGCGGGTCTGCGCGATCGGGTGATCGGCGGGCGCACACAGCACAAACGGCTCGGACACCAGCCTGGCGCTGGCCAGTTCTGAGGCCAGCGGATTGGCATGTACGAAGCCGATATCCAGGCCGCCATGCAGCACCATGTCCATGAGTTCGGCTGAATTCATTTCGGTAATGGCAATGTCCAGGTCGGGGTAGCGGTCGCGGCAGAGGGCCATGATGGCAGGCAGGCCGCGATACATCATCGAGCCCACAAACCCCATCTTCAGCCTGCCTTTCAGGCCCGCATCAACATGGGCGACCAGCTCGCGCAGCTCGTTATTGCGTTGCAATAGAAAGCGCGCCTCGCGATGCAGGGCGGCGCCTGCGGCAGTCAGCTCCACCTTGCGGCTGCTGCGCCGCAGTAACTGCACCCCCAGGTTTTCTTCCAGCTGTTTGATGGCGTAGCTGAGTGGCGGTTGCGACAGATGCAGCCGCCGGGCGGCGCGGCTGAAGCTCAGTTCATCCGCCACGGCAATGAAGTAGCGCAGCAGACGTGTATCAATAGGAAGCGGCTCATCTATATTTTTCATGTATCCATGAAGATAAAAACAGTATTTGTTTGGATGGCTGGATGTGCTTAGCATAATGGCAATATCTATCTTTTTGCGAGGCCCGCCATGAATGCACCGCTTATTCCACAGATTCAGAACCTTTCCTCTCAGGATTCCAATATTCCTGAAACCCGCGGGCTGAATCTCTTTGATGTGGACGCCCACGCAGCGCCGATGCTGGAAGCCTATATCAGCAAGCCCCTGTTCGATCATGTGCTGCCGCACTTTCAGGAACTCGGGCGTCTGGCTGGTGGTGAACTCGACGAACATGCATTTGTGGCGGATGTGAACCCGCCCACGCTGTCGGTGCGGGCCAGAACCGGCAACGACCAGGCCGTCATCAACAAGCACCCCGCTTATGTCGAACTGGAAAAAGCCGCCTACAGCCGCTTCGGCCTGGCAGCGATGTCGCACGTTGGCGGCGCCCTGGGCTGGAAAGAGACCCTGCCGCCGGCCGTGAAGTATTCGCTTTCGCATCTGTTCGTACAGGCGGAATTCGGCCTGTGCTGCCCGGTCAGCATGACGGATTCGCTGGCCCGCACCCTGCGCAAATACGGCGACCCCCAACTGGTGGAACAGGTGCTGCCGCAAGTCGCCTCCATGGATTTCGATGAACTCAGGCAAGGCGCCATGTTCATGACAGAACAGGCTGCGGGTTCCGACGTGAGCGCCACCGAAACCCTGGCCCGCGAAGAAGGCGATGGCCGCTGGCGCCTGTACGGCGACAAATGGTTCTGCTCCAACCCCGACGCGGGGTTTGCCATGGTGCTGGCCCGCAGCGAATCGGCTGAAGGGCTGGCCGGGGTTTCCCTGTTTCTGCTGCCGCGCGACCTGCCCGATGGCAGCCACAACCACTACCGCATTCTGCGACTCAAGGACAAATTGGGCACGCGCTCCATGGCCAGTGGCGAAATCCGCCTTGAGGGCGCCTATGCCTGGCTGGTGGGCGAGCGCGGCCGCGGCTTCCAGCACATGGCCGACATGATTAACAACTCGCGCTTGTCCAACGGCATGCGCGCCGCCGGCCTGATGCGCCGCGGCCTGACAGAATCTCAGCATGTGGCCCGTAACCGCCGCGCATTTGGCAAGAAGCTGATCGACATGCCGCTGATGCAGCGCCAGCTGGCCAAAATCCTCATGCGGGCAGAGCAAGGCCGTTCCATCATGATGCAGACTGCCCAGGCGCTGCAGAACGCCGATGCCGGCGACAAGAATGCCGCCAGGCTGCTGCGCATTCTGACCCCCCTCATCAAGTTCCGCGCCTGCCGCGATGCCCGTCAGGCAACCGGCGATGCGATGGAAGTGCGGGGCGGCTGCGGCTATATCGAAGAATGGGTGGAGGCCCGCCTGGTGCGTGACGCCCACCTGGGCTCCATCTGGGAAGGCACCAGCAATATCGTAGCGCTGGATGTCATGCGCGCCATTGCCCGCAACGGCTGCCTGCAGCCCCTGCGCGCCCACGTTGATTTCCTGCTGGAAAACGGTGCCGCGTGCCCGGCGGAACTGGCCGATCTGCAGGTTGAATGCATTGATAAAGCCTTCAGGTTTGCAGAAGAGACTGCCAGCGTGCGCGACGCGCCTGCCACCCGTCAGGCGGCCACAGCGCTGTACAACGCTGTGACACTGGCCGCCCTGCGCTGGGAAGCCGCGCAGCACGAAGGTCTGCGCAGCCGCAACCAGATCGCCGACCTCGTACTGCTGCACCGGCTGGCGCCGCAAGACCCCTGCTTGCCCGGCAAGCATGAAGTCGATCTGCCTGCCTTGCTGGAGGCAGCATGGAATTGAACATGACCATGGAATCCCCTGCGTTGTCTCACGGCTCCCTGAAAGGTCTGAAAGTCGTCGATCTTTCACGCGTGCTGGGCGGCCCGTATTGCACCCAGATCCTGGGCGATCACGGCGCAAATATCTATAAAGTAGAGCCGCCTTTCGGGGATGAGACGCGCGGCTGGGGGCCTCCCTTTCGCGACGGAACCGCTTCCTATTTCACAGGGGTCAACCGCAACAAGCTGGGGATGTCCATGGATCTCTCCCAACCCCAGGGGCAGGCCCGCCTGCGCGCCATGCTGCGCGATGCCGATGTGCTGGTAGAGAACTTCAAACCCGGCACACTCGAAAAATGGGGGCTGGGGTATGAGCAGCTCAGCAGCGAATTCCCCGGCCTGGTTCATTGCCGCATCAGCGGCTTTGGCGCCGATGGCCCCCTGGGCGGTTTGCCCGGCTACGATGCCTGCGCCCAGGCCATGTGCGGCCTCATGAGCGTGAACGGGCAGCCCGACGGCGAAGCAACCCGTGTGGGCCTGCCTGTCGTGGACATGGTCACCGGCCTGAATGCCGCCCTGGCCATCATGATGGCGCTGAACGAGCGGCAAAGCAGCGGCCTGGGCCAGTTTCTGGATATCTCGCTGTTTGACTGCGCGATATCCCTGCTGCACCCGCATGGCGCCAATTACTTCATGAGTGGCAACATCCCGCAGCGCACCGGCAACGCCCACCCCAATATCTCGCCTTACGAGACCTTCCCTACCGGCGAAGGCGATATTTTCCTGGCGGTCGGCAACAGCAGGCAGTTCCAGGCGCTGTGCGTGCAGCTGGGGCGCCCCGAACTTGCGCAAGACCCCCGTTATCTGGAAAACAGCGACCGCCTGAACAACCGCCAGGCTCTGCGTGAAGAACTTATCGCTTTGCTCAGCGGGCATCAGGCTGACGCGCTTGCCGCCACCCTGCTGTCAGCGGGCGTGCCTGCCGCGCCTGTGCTGAATGTGAGCGAAATCATGAGCCACCCGCATACCCGGCATCGTGGCATGGTGCTGGAAGCAGAGGGCTACCAGGGCATCGCTTCCCCCATCAAACTGTCGCGCACGCCCGCCACACTCAGGCGTCTGCCGCCCGCCCTGGGCCAGCACAACGAAGAAGTATTCGCTCAGCTGAGCCTGGACTTCGACGCTTGAATGTTTGCCTCATGAGCAGTGTGGCGCCTCTGGCGCTACACTCATGTCATCCATGATTTCCAGTCATTCTGGCTCAGACACGAAAGGAAACGACATGCTCAAAAGCAAGAAAGCGGTGGTTACTGGCTCGACCAGCGGCATTGGCCTGGCGATTGCCCGCCAACTGGCAGGTAGCGGCGCAGACGTTGTCATCAATGGTTTTGGCGATGCGGCTGAAATCGAACGCACCCGTGCGGCGATTGAATCCGAATTCGGCGTGCGCGCCCATTATGTGGGGGCCGATCTTTCCAAGGGCGAGGCCACCCGCCAGTTCATAGAAGACGCGGTCAAGGCGCTGGGCGGCATCGACATTCTGGTCAATAACGCAGGCATCCAGCACACCGATCTTGTCGAAGACTTTCCGGCCGATCGCTGGGACGCCATCATTGCGTTGAATCTTTCCGCCGTCTTCCACGGCAGCGCAGCCGCCTTGCCCTACATGAAGAAACAAGGCTGGGGCCGCATCATCAATATCGCATCCGCGCATGGTCATGTCGCCTCCGTGCAGAAATCGGCCTATGTGGCCGCCAAGCACGGCGTTATGGGGCTGACCAAGGTCATTGCTCTGGAAGCCGCCGGTCAGGGCATTACCTGCAATGCCATCTGCCCGGGCTGGGTACGCACCGCCCTGGTTGAGCGCCAGATCGAGGCGCTGGCTCAGAAGAACGGCACTGATATCGAAACCGCCGCCCGCGAGCTTCTGTCGGAAAAACAGCCCTCGCTGCAATTCGTCACGCCCGACCAGCTCGGCCAGGCCGCTGTCTTCCTCAGTTCAGATGCCGCCTCGCAAATGACGGGCGCCCACCTGACCATGGACGGCGGCTGGACCGCCCGCTAACCGGCACGAATCACCATGTTATTGCTGCTTTCACCAGCCAAGAAGCTGGATTACGACACCCCTGTCCGCACCACGCTGCACACTCAGCCCCTGTTCGTGGAAGAGGCGGCTGAACTCATTGAAGTGCTGCGCGAAAAATCCGTTGCGGACATTGCCTCTCTGATGAGCCTGAGCGACGCGCTGGCGGAACTCAATGCCGCGCGCTACGCCGAATGGGAACCCGTCTTCGATACCCAGAACGCCCGTCAGGCCGCGCTGGCCTTCAATGGCGATGTTTACGAGGGCCTGCAGGCGCCTGAGCTGTCCGACGAAGCCCTGCAATGGGCTCAGGAACGCGTTCTCATGCTCAGCGGCCTGTATGGCGTGCTGCGCCCGCTCGACCTCATGCGGCCCTACCGGCTCGAAATGGGCACCCGCCTCAAGACCGGCAAAGGCGCCAGCCTGTATGCTTTCTGGGGCAGCCGGATCGCCGGATACCTGAACAGCCTGGGCGACGACATCGTCGTGAATCTGGCATCCGAGGAATACTTCAAGGCGGTTGATAAAAAAACCCTTGCCGCCCGGGTGATCCAGTGCGTGTTCCAGGAACAGAAAGGCGCTGACTGGAAAGTTGTCAGCTTCTATGCCAAGAAGGCGCGCGGGCTGATGGCCCGCCACGTGATCGACCAGCGCATTCAAGACCCGGAAGGGCTCAAAACCTTCGCCGCAGAAGGCTACGCCTACGCGGCAGATGCATCGACGGCGGATCGTCTGGTGTTTCGCCGCTGATCGGCGCCAGCCCGGCCATGAAAGGCCCGGGCTGGCCAGCCTCGCCATCAAAGTCCGCAGCCGCATCAGGCTGCGCAGCAAGCAGGCGGGTGTTCTCAGCGATCTGCTCGGCGGCGATCTGCATCTGCCGCAAAGGGTAGGCCAGTAACGCGAACTCAGCCGTGCTGGCCGAAAGCGGGGCCTGTGGCGTGGCGTCGCCATCGCCCGCCAGAGTGGTTTCAATACCATCCAGCACTCTTTGCGTATCGCCCGGCACCTCATCCATTTCCGCCAGCAGCGGAATGCACGCGCTGACATGAGACGCCAGCGTATGGTGCTGGCTCATCAGCGCATTCAAGGTATCGACATGGTGCTGCCGCCGGGTGGGCTCGGCCATCATGCGGTAAAAAGCGCCTGCGTAGTTGCTGAAGGCGATATGCATGTTCTTTCTATCCACCCGCCATTGCACATCCGCCTCGCGCTGCTCGCTGCGGTATTCAGCCAGCGGCCGGGCACTGCCTTCATCGCCCGGCGAAACCACCCGTACCTTGCGGCTCAGTTCCGCATAGCGCAGGCCACTGCGCAGAAAACGCAGATTCGCTCTTTGCAGGGCGGCGGCCAGTGAACCCATGTAGTTGCTTTCCCACCAGGGCAGCACATAGCGGCTGCACAGCAAGGCGATGCCGCTGGCCAGCAAAGTATCGACGACGCGTTCGCCGATCACAAAAGTGTCTTGCGGCCCCAGAAAATGAAACGCCAGCAGCACAAAAATGGTGTTGGCGGCGGCGGCCATCATGAAATGCACTTGCAGCAGGGCATACCAGAGCACGCCTGTCAGCAGCAGCAGGCCCAGCAGCGCGTAGGGGCTGGTGAAGCGGTTGAAAATCAGCAAGGCCACGGCGCAGCCTATCAATGTGCCCGCCAGGCGCCAGCCATTGCGCTGCCGGGTGAGCGCAAAGCCGGGTTTCATGATGACCAGAATGGTCAGAAGCACCCAGTAATCGTGTACGACCCAGCCCGGAATCACATAACGGGGTATGGCCTGGCCCAGCAGGGCGCTGAACGTCATGCCCGCCGCCGCCGCCACCATGACACGCACGGCATAACGGAAATGGGAAGAATCCATGCGCAGATTGCTGGTCAGCATGCCGATGCGCCATTTACGGCGCGACAGAAAGCGGTCCAGCGCCTTGTTCAGGCGCTCATCCACCAGTTCAGTCGTGCCACCGCGCCGGGTGTTGGCCGCCATGCGCAGCGTCAGCTCGTTGGCCCGTCGCAGCCTGCGCAATACCTGCAACAGCAGCGCGTAGACTTCCGGTGCCTCTTTGGCAAAGCCCTGCTCACGCAGTTCGCGCAGTTCGAATTCCAGGGCGCGCAATTCAGGCTTGAGACTGTGAGGCGTGCGCTGGCGGCGGTTGCGGGCCACATTCAGCGCGATTCTGTCTACATTGGCCGCCAGCTTGCGCAGCGCATCGCGCGGAAACAGCAAAGCATCGGCTTCACCGAAATTCTGCCGCAGCGTGACGTAATCGGTATGGCTGGCCACCAGCGTATCAAGCAGGGCAACCATGTCGATGAACAGATTAAGGGATGCGGCGCGGGTGCGGTCGCTGCGGCTGGTGCCGGTAGGCAGTTCGCGCAAAACGGTATCGCGGGCCTCCTGCTGGGCGTCCGTCATGGCCAGCTGGGCGCGCACCATCTTGCGGTAATGCGTATCGAGATCAAGTTCGGTGTCATACAGCGCTGAACGGGTGCGCATATAGTCGGCCGTGGCGAACAGGGCGGCGGATAACGCCTGCTGTTCTTCCCTGTGCCAGGACAGCCGGTGCACCAGCGCGCTATACACAAAATAAAACAGCCCGCCGCCCAGAGAATACGCAGTGTGCAGCCACAGATCGGCAATCTGCGGCTCGGAGCGCATCGTCAGCGTCATGATGAGCATGCAGGCGAACCCCAGCAGCCCCCCTTGCTTGCCGAACACCGTGAACATGGAAAACAGAAAGCACAGCAGAGGCACCATCAGCCACAGCAGCAGATAGTGGCTGGCGGCCAGCCCCATGGTTGCCACGGTGAGCGACCCCAGCAGCACAGCCGCCGCCATGCCTTGAATGCCATAGCGCCGTGGCCCGCCGGGCTGATCGAGAATCGCGACGCAGGCCGCGCCCACTGCCGCCGTCATGCCCGGCGTGTAATGGTCGAACAGCCCGCCCACCACCAAAGGCGGCAGCAGAACGCCCAGCGCCTGCCGGGCGCCGCCAAACAGGTGATGGCTGTACAGAAAGCGTTCAAGGGCGGGAAGGGGGCGGGTCATAAGAGCACAAGCAATCAAGCACAATACTGGCCAGCGACGCGCCTTCAGCGGGTAGTCGGGCGAATGGGGGAAGTATAGAGGCCGGTCATGTCATTGTTGTGTGCTTTGCACGCCATTTCCGGCTGCGGTTGCCTGGAGCAGCACAAAAGGTTAAAGTAGCTGGTCGATTTTTGGTCACATCCGTACTGAATTCGATTCAGGCTCTTTTGCCGGGCTATCCGCCCGGTTTTTTGCGCCCTTTTCAGAATCCGCTGCTGGCCGCGCCACAAGCGTGTGTTGCCGGGCTTTCCGTTTCTACCTCAGCGTTCATATTGAACGCGCGTACCGTGTTTCGGTGAGCACGGGCCGGGGTGGCAAGGTGTCTGGGTGGAAGGGTTCCGTGAACTCCGAAGCGCCAGAGCATGTTGTCATCGCCGTCCGTTGTTCGGGCATCCGCCGACCGGGGCATAGAGTATTGGTTTCGAAAGGAATGAACAATATGGAACTCACAGGCGCCGACATCGTCGTGCGCTGCCTTGCCGAAGAAGGAGTCGATCACGTATTCGGCTATCCCGGCGGCGCAGTGCTGTACATCTACGACGCAATCTACAAGCAAGACAATTTCAAGCACGTGCTGGTGCGCCACGAACAGGCCGCCATTCACGCTGCAGACGCCTATTCGCGCTCCTCTGACAAAGTGGGCGTGGCGCTGGTCACCAGCGGCCCGGGCGTCACCAATGCCGTTACCGGCATCGCCACCGCTTACATGGATTCCATTCCCATGGTCATCCTCAGCGGTCAGGTTCCCACTGCAGCCATCGGCGAAGACGCCTTCCAGGAATGCGATACCGTGGGCATTACCCGCCCCTGCGTCAAGCACAACTTCCTGGTGCGCGATATCAAGGATCTCGCCGAAACCATGCGCCGCGCTTTCTACATCGCGCGCACCGGCAGGCCGGGCCCTGTGCTGGTCGATATCCCCAAAGATATCACCGTGGCTACCTGCAAATACATGCCCAAGCGGGGCGAGATCAAAATGCGCTCCTACGCGCCCGTCGTCAAAGGGCATCAGGGCCAGATCAAGAAAGCCGTGCAGATGCTGATGGCTGCCGAACGCCCCATGATCTACGTAGGCGGGGGCGTCATCGCCTCCGGGGCGCACGAAGAACTGATGAAGCTGGTTGACATGACAGGCGCGCCTGTCACCACCACGCTCATGGCTCTGGGTGCCTTTCCGGCAACCGACCCGCGCTTTGTCGGCATGCCGGGCATGCACGGCACTTACGAGGCCAACCTGGCCATGCAGAACAGCGATGTGCTGCTGGCGGTGGGCGCGCGTTTCGACGACCGGGTGGTCGGCAACCCGCGCCACTTCTCGCAGAACCCGCGCAAAATCATTCACATCGACATTGACCCGTCCAGCATTTCCAAACGGGTGCGGGTCGATGTCCCCATCGTGGGCAACATCAAGAACGTGCTGGAAGACATGCTGCCGCTGTACGAGCAGGCAGCAGCCGAATCGCCGCGCAATGCCGCAGCGCTGGCCAAATGGTGGGAACAGGTCGAGGAATGGCGTGGCCGTCGTTGCCTGGCCTACGAAAACTCCGATTCCATCATCAAGCCGCAGTTCGTCGTCGAAAAACTGTGGGAAGTCACCGGTGGCAATGCTATTGTCACCTCCGACGTCGGCCAGCACCAGATGTGGGCCGCGCAGTATTACAAGTTCGACGCGCCGCGCCGCTGGCTGAATTCTGGCGGGCTTGGAACCATGGGCGTGGGCCTGCCCTATGCCATGGGCGCGCAGATGGCCAATCCGGGGGCCGATGTCGCCTGCATTACCGGCGAAGGTTCCATCCAGATGAACATCCAGGAACTGTCCACCTGCAAGCAGTACCGGCTCACACCCAAGGTTCTCTGCCTGAACAACCGCTACCTCGGCATGGTGCGGCAGTGGCAGCAGATCGAATACGGCTCGCGCTATTCCGAATCCTATGTCGATGCGCTGCCCGATTTTGTCAAGCTGGCCGAAAGCTACGGCCACGTGGGCGTACGCATCGAAAACC
>JAAZDZ010000249.1 GCA_012512545.1 Alcaligenaceae bacterium
AGCGGTGGGCCGCGCCTGGCCGGCTTGCCCCCGCCTGCGGCCCTGAACGGGCCTGGCGGTTCCCCCGTCTGGCGCGGGAGAACGGTTCAGAAATATCCTTCCTGAAGGGCAATCAGCAGCTGCTCCACCTGTTTCAGACCTTCGTCGGTAGCCATAGCCTGCACCGGCGTTTGGCCATGCAGGCTTTGTTTAGGTGTGTTTAGCCAGCGTTGGGCTTTTTCTTCGTCGCCAAAGATGGCCAGGGCCAGGGCGATTCCTTTGTCGTTGTTCATAGGGGGCTCCTATTGTTCAACATTGTGGTTATACTTGTTATACATGAAAGGAGATTGCCATGTTAGCAGTTCGTTTACCTAGTGAAATCGAAGACCGTTTAACTACGCTTGCCAAGGTTACAGGGCGCCCCAAGAGTTACTACGTTCGTGAGGCCTTGTTGGAGCATCTGGACGATATGGAAGACCTGTACCTGTCTGAGCAGCGCCTGATTGAGATCCGTGCGGGCCGCGCTGAAACCCATAGTCTGGAAGAAGTGGAGCGCCGTCTTGGTCTGGAAGATTGAGTTTGATGATCGGGCGCTGAAAGAGTTGCTGGCGTTCGATAAGCCCGTGGCCAAGCGCATCACGAAGTTTCTCAAGGAGCGCGTGGCCCCGCTTGATGACCCGCGCAGTATTGGCGAAGCCTTGAAAGGCTCCAAGCTGGGCGAGTTCTGGAAATACCGCGTGGGCGATTACCGAATCATTTGCAGCATCGAGGATGGAGAGATGCGCATCCTTGTCGTGCGTGTGGGAAATCGGCGGGCAGTGTACAAAGACAAGCGTTAATCTGGGCGGCGCAGGCCGGGGCTGGCACCCCGACAAGCGCCTAACCACAACCGACAAACGGAGTGTCGAAAATGGCTGCGACGAAGAATAGCAAGAACCCCGGACACCTTGTGCCGCAACGGCACCAGCAGATGGATTTTTTTGTGGCTGACATCCTGGACGCATCCCCGAAAGGGGATTTAGCCAGCATGGAGCATCCCCTATTTGCTCTTAAGGCCGGGGATATGCGCGTTCGCACTTATGAACGTGGCGGCGTCACTGTCACGGTGAAGCCGGGGCATGATGGCTGCGCCACGATCCATGACAAGGATCTGTGGATCTACTGCATCAGTCAGTTGGTGGAAGCCATCAACCGGGGCCGCGACGTGGGCCGGGTGGTGCGTTTCACCGCTTACGATTTCCTTGTGAGCACGAACCGCCGTACCGATGGCGACAGTTATCAGCGTATGGGCAAGATGTTTGAGCGCCTAAGCGGAACCCGCATTGAAACCAACATCGAGACAGCGGCCATGAAAGAACGTGGTTGGTTCGGCCTGATCGACCATGCCCGCGTGATTGAGCGCGACGGCGGCGGCCGCATGGTGGCCGTTGAGGTGGCATTACCTGAATGGCTGTTTCGGTCAGTCCAGGCTATGCAGGTAGTGACCTTGAGCCAGGATTACTTCCGGCTGCGTAAGCCTCTTGATCGGCGCATCTACGAGCTGGCCCGCAAACATTGCGGCAATCAACCCAAGTGGCGCGTTGGGCTGGCCATCCTGCACGAAAAGAGCGGCAGCACTGCGCCGTTACGCAATTTTCGGGGTGATATGAAAAAGCTTGCCGAGTCCAACGAGTTACCCGATTACCGCATGGACTACGACGCACAGGCCGACGCCGTGACGTTCTACAGCCGGGGCGAGAAGGGCCACATGGCGCAACTCAAGGACATTACCGGCAAAGATTATGCGCCGCGCCGGGTGGGGAC
>JAAZDZ010000250.1 GCA_012512545.1 Alcaligenaceae bacterium
CGGCTGCCACGACATCGGCGGGTATGCCTTGCAATTGCGCTTCTTCGGTTACCAGCAATTCCCAGTGATCAACAGCGTCCAGCGTATTTTCAGAGAATTTTTGCGAGACCTGGGCGGCAAGGTCGGAGATTTCCGTATAGCGTTCGCGGGCCTCGCCTGCCAGCTCGACCCCGCTCAGGCGGCAATCGCGCAAGGCCAGTTCGACAATGCGTTGCCGGGAAGGGGAGAGCTGCGCGAATGTAGAAGAATCGCGCAGGCGCCGGTACTGGCCGTACAGCCCCTGATGCAGACCGACCCAGGTGGAATAGGCCGTAATAGCGGGCAGGCAGGCGTTGTAGGCGTTGCGGATTTCGGGCGTATTGAGTACGCCATTCAGATGCCCTGCCACCGACCAGGCGCGCCACAGACGCTCGGAAGCGTCCTCAAGCGGATCGACAATGGTTTGCCAGGAAGGCGGTTCGGATGAACCGGCCACGAGTTCGACTGCCGCGCGCGCCTCGGCAATGAGGGACGGAATCGCGGCTTCGATATGCTCGGGGCGGATGGCTGCATAGTCGAGAAGCGAGGAAATGGGGGCCAGCAGGGGGTTCAGGGACATACGTTATGGATGGCTTTCAAATCAGGGTTAGAGAGACGCCTGGTGTTGGCGGGCGGCGCTGCGTTCAGCGGCTTCCAGGGTGTTGACCAGCAGCATGGCGATTGTCATGGGGCCGACGCCGCCGGGCACGGGCGTAATCGCGCTGGCGATCTTGCGGGCTTCTTGGAATTCAACGTCGCCCACTAAGCGGCCGTCTTCCAGGCGGTTGATACCTACGTCGATGACGACGGCGCCGGGCTTGACCATGTCGCCTGTCACCATGCCGGGCCTGCCGGTGGCCACTACCAGGATATCAGCCCGGCGTGTCTGTGCGGCCAGGTCGCGTGTCTTGGAATTGCACAGGGTGACGGTGGCGCCCGCAGCCAGCAGCAGCAAGGCCATGGGTTTGCCGACAATATTGCTGGCACCCACCACCACGGCTTCAGCGCCGCGAATCGCGACATTCTCGGATTCGAGCATGCGCATGACGCCATAAGGCGTGCAGGGGCGGAACAGGGGCTTGCCTGTCATGAGCAGGCCGGCATTGTTCACATGAAAGCCGTCCACGTCTTTTTCAGCGGCAATCGCTTCAATGACCTTGGCCGTGTTCATGTGGCCGGGCAGGGGCAGCTGGACCAGAATGCCATGAATGGCTGAGTCTTCGTTCAACTGCTGAATCATGTCCAGCAGTTCGGCTTCGGTGCTGTCCTGGCCCATGCGGATGACACGCGACAGCAGCCCGGCTTTTTCGCAGGCGGCTGCCTTGTTGCGCACATAGACTTGGGAGGCGGGGTCTTCGCCCACCAGAATGACGGCCAGGCCGGGTTGAATATTCTGCGCGCTCAGCGCTTTGACGCGTTCGGCGACTTCGGCGCGCACCGTGTCCGACAGTGCCTTGCCATCAATAATGCGAGCTGTCATGCTGCTCCTTCGGGGTGGGTGAGGGCGATCTTCATGAGATCGGCCACAGTGGTGACTTCAAGTTTTTCCATGATGTTGGCGCGGTGCGCCTCGACAGTCTTGATGCTGATGTTCAGGTCGCCGGCGATCTGCTTGTTCAGGCGGCCGGCCACAATGCGCTCCAGCACCTGCTGTTCGCGCGCGGTAAGGCGGCTGAGCACGGCCTGCTGGTCGCGCTTGGCGCGCGCCTGGCTGACCCGTTCGTTGGCGTCTTCAAGCA
>JAAZDZ010000251.1 GCA_012512545.1 Alcaligenaceae bacterium
GACCCATACGGTCAAGCGGGGCGACACACTCTATTCTCTGGCCCGCCGCTATGGCACAACCGTGCAGGCGTTACGCAAGCTGAACAACCTGAAAGGCAACAAACTGGCAATTGGCAAACGGCTGCGTGTTCCGGGCTCCAACATAAGTGGTTGATTTCCACGACAGGCTCTCTATATAAGACAAGAAGGATTGATTGAAAATGGGTTTCCTACAAGGCAAGCGCATTCTGCTCACCGGGCTGATCTCCAATCGCTCAATCGCTTACGGCATCGCCAAGGCATGCCATCGCGAAGGCGCAGAACTCGCATTCACCTACGCGGGTGATCGCTTCAAAGAACGAGCAGAAGAATTCGCCAACGAATTCGGCAGCAACATCGTGCTGCCCTGTGACGTTGGCGAGGACGATCAAATCGAAAACGCTTTCAAATCGCTGGGCCAGGAATGGGACGGCCTTGACGGCCTGGTCCACGCCATCGGCTTTGCGCCACGCGAATCGCTGGAGGGCGACGTTCTGTTCGGCATGACTCGCGAAAACTACCGCGTTGCGCACGACATTTCCGCCTACAGCTTTCCGGCCATGACCAAGGCCGCCCTGCCCTTGCTGGAAGGCCGCCAGAGCTCGGTGCTGACCCTCAGCTACATGGGCGCAGAGCGCGTCGTACCCCACTACAACATGATGGGCCTGGCCAAGGCTTCGCTGGAAGCCAGCGTCCGCTACCTGGCTGCCGCTCTGGGCCCGCGCGGCATTCGCGCCAATGGCATCTCGGCTGGCCCCATCAAAACCCTGGCTGCCAGCGGCATTAAAGATTTCACGCTGATCTTCAAGTTCGTTGAGCAGTATTCACCGCTGCGGCGCAATGTCACCATTGACGATGTCGGCAACACGGCAGCCTTCATGCTGTCCGACCTGGCGGCAGGCATTACCGGCGAAATCACCCACGTCGATTGCGGCTTCAATGCCGTTGTGCCGGGCATGGATCGGTAAACGCATCCATCGCGCCGTTTTATCAAGGGAAACACACGCCCTGGCCACCCGCCCAGGGCGTATGTTTTTTCATGATGGAATCGAATAACGGCGATTCCAGCCAGCTTGTCAGCCAGCCATGTATGGCAGGCCAGGGCTGGCTGTCGAACCAGGGCCGGTCTACCTGCGCGAACTGCCGCACAAACGGCATGATGGCGGCGTCTGCCAGCGAAGCGCGCGCGCCGAACAGGCCGTTGTGGGGCTTGGCTGCATCAGCAGCCTCACCAGGCCGGAGCGCAGTGCCCGCATGGGCAGCCAGCCTTGCGTCCAGACCAGCCAGCCAGGCGCTGCAACGTTCGCGCTGCTGCAAAGGGTTGATGTTTTCGTAGCGCTGCGGATATTTGTAGCGATCCAGGCCCTGCTTGAACTCGCCATCGCAATCGGCAATCAGGGCGAGCATGTCATCCAGCGTGCCGCTTGGGGGCGCCAGCCATTGTTGCGGGTCGTGGCGCCACAATGCCCACAGCATGATGTCCAGGCTTTGTTCGATCACGTCGCCATCGGGCAGCACCAGAACAGGCACCGTACCTTTAGGCGAAGCCTGCAGAAGCTCGGCGGGTTTATTGCGCAGCACAACTTCCCGTAATTCGCAGGCTTGCCCGGCTGCCGCCAGCGCAAGGCGCGCCCGCATGGCATACGGGCAGCGCCGGAATGAATAAAGAATGGGAACGGCTGACATGCAACGTGCCAACTGACCCGCGCCCTCAGGCAGCGGGCGACGTTGCGCCCTGGCCAGCGGCCTGCTGGCGCTGCGCGGCTTCGGCCCGACGCTTTGCCAGTTGTTCTTCGCGCCGGGCCTGAGCTTGTGCCAAAGCCCGCGCCTTGGCCGCTTTTTTGACCTCGACCTTGACGCCGATATGGCGCTCGGCCCGCTGACGGGCGAGCTCCACCTGGCGCTGGCGTTCTGCAAACCGCTGTTTCTGCTCTTCAGTGTGCTGATCGTGGCAATGATGGCAACTGACGCCTTCCACAAAGTGTTCGGAGGCTTTGTCCTGTTCGCTGAGGGGCTGGCGGCACGCCCGGCAGAATTCGTATTCGCCCGGTTCCAGGCCATGGCGCACAGACACACGCTCGTCGAACACAAAGCAATCGCCCTGCCACATGCTGCCTTCCTCAGGCATGGTTTCCAGGTATTTGAGAATGCCGCCTTCCAGGTGATAAACCTCGTCATACCCCAGTGAGCGCATATAGGCGGTGGATTTCTCGCAGCGGATGCCGCCCGTGCAGAACATGGCGATCTTGCGCTTGTTGTGCAAGGCGCCGCCTTCTGCGCGCTGTTGCGCAATCCAGTCGGGAAATTCGGTGAAACTGCGGGTTTCGGGATTGATGGCCCTTTCAAAAGTGCCAATCTGGTATTCGTAATCGTTACGCGTATCGACCACCACCACGTCCGGGTCGGCAATCAGCGCATTCCAGTCTTCGGGCTTGACGTAAATGCCCGCCATGGTTTCTGCATGCACATTCGGCACACCCATGGTGACAATCTCGCGCTTGAGCTTGACCTTCATGCGATAGAAAGGCATTTGCGGCGCCCAGGATTCTTTATGCACGAGATCAGCAAAAAGCGGATCGGCATGCAGATAGGCCAGCACTGACCGGATGCCCGCTTCGGAGCCGGCAATCGTGCCATTGATGCCTTCTTCGGCAAGCAGCAGGGTGCCTTTCACGCCCTGCTCTTCACAGTGGGCCAGCAGGGGTTCGCGCATGTCGCGGAAATCGGGCAGATGAACAAATTTGTATAGTGCGGCTACGAGGAAATCGGCCATGGTGGAACTCAATAAGCGTTAACCTGTCCATTCTAACGCGCGCCTCCGATCTCTTCAGCAGGGCGCCCCACAGGAAATCAGCAAGAAATGGATTCAGTCACACAGGCCGTTCTCGGTGCGGGCATTGCAGGCGCCCTCATGGGGCCGCGTTATGGCCGCAAGGCGATTCTCGCTGGCGCAGCGCTTGCCACCCTGCCCGACCTTGATGTCCTGATCAGCCACGGCGACCCTCTTTCGCAGATGATCAACCATCGCGGCTTCTCGCATTCGCTGTTTGTTCTGACAGCGTTTGCGCTGTTTCTGGGGTGGCTGGCCAAACGGTTCCGGTTACATGAAGACGGCCAGGGCTATGGCAGGCTGCTGCTTACCATCTGGCTGATTCTCATTACCCATCCCTTACTGGACGCCTTCACCAGTTATGGCACACAGCTCTGGTGGCCGCTGCGCCCCACCCCGGCCAGCTGGTCCAGCGTCTTCATCATTGATCCCTTCTACACCGCCCCGTTGCTGGCTGGCGTGCTGATCGCTCTGCTGGTGGGGCCGCGCGCGGCCATGAGCCGGGCGCTGGGTGTTCTGCTGCTGTTGGGGGCGGGCTATCTGCTGGCCTCGCAGGTGGCCAAGCATTGGGCCGAAAATCGTGTGCACACCATGCTGGTCGAGCAGGGCCGCCAGCCTGCAGAGATGTTCTCGGTTCCCCAGCCCTTCAATATCGTGCTGTGGCGCGTGGTGGCGCGCATGGAAGACGGCAACTACATCGAAGCGGTCACCGGCATGCTCGACGGCCGCGATCCCGAATTCATCGAGTTCC
>JAAZDZ010000252.1 GCA_012512545.1 Alcaligenaceae bacterium
GCCTGCACCCACACGTTCTGCACCCAACCCTGGTTGGTGAACTTTCCGACAAAAGCCGAACCCAGCGCCGAACTGATAAGCGTTGCCGCTTCGGAAAAATCCACGCCCAAGGCGGCAGCCTTATCGCGATCAATGGTGATTTCCAGCTGCGAACCCGCCGACAGGCCGGTGAGGCGCACACTCTGCAGAACCGGGCTGGCGTTGGCTTTGGCCAGCAGTTCCTGGGTCGCCAGCATCAGGGCGTCATGCCCCATGGCGCCCCGGTCTTCAAGCCGCATATCAAAGCCCGAAGCATTGCCCAGAGAGGAAATCGCCGGCGGCACAATGGAAAACACCATGGCGTCGGGAATGCCGAACAGCAGGTTCTGAACCGCCTTGGCCGACAGCGCCTGAGCGGAATTTTCGTACCCCGGACGCTCGGAAAAATCCTTCAGCGGCACAAAGGCGATGGCGGAATTCAGGCCATTGCCGTTGAAGCTGAAGCCCTGCACGGTGATGATATTTTCAACCTGGGGCTGCTGACGGAAGAAATCCTCGACTTTTTCAATGACTTCGATGGTGCGATTAGCCGTAGAGCCTGCCGGCAGCTCGATGTTGGCAATCACATAACCCTGGTCTTCTTCCGGCAGGAAGCCGGTGGGCAGACGGAAATACATCCAGCCCAGCAGAACCACCATCATCAAGAACAACAGCATCATCCGCCCGCCCCGCTTCAGGCTGCGCGCGATCCAGGATTCATAGCGCCGGGTAATGCGATCAAAGACGCGGTTGAAGCCGCCGAAAAAGCCGCGCTTGGTCTCGTGGTGGCCTTTCGGAATGGGCTTGAGAAAAGAACCGCACAAGGCGGGCGTGAACGACAGCGCCAGAAAGCCCGAAAACATGATGGATACCGCCATGGCAACGGCAAACTGGCGATAGATCACCCCTACGGAACCGCTCATGAATGCCAGCGGCAGGAAAACGGCGGACAGCACCAGGGTAATACCCACGATGGCGCCGGAAATCTGCGGCATGGCCTTGTGAGTGGCTTCGCGCGGCGGCAGCCCTTCTTCGACCATGATGCGCTCAACGTTTTCGACCACCACAATGGCGTCGTCGACCAGAATGCCAATGGCCAGCACCATGGCAAACATGGTGAGCACATTGACCGACATGCCCAGTGCATGCATGACGGCGAAGGCCCCCAGCATGGCCACAGGCACCACCAGCGCGGGAATAATGGTGTAGCGGACATTCTGCAAGAACAGATACATCACCACGAACACCAGCAGCATGGCCTCGATAAGCGTATGCAGCACCTGCTCAATGGACAGCGACACATAAGGCGAAGTGTCGTAGGGAATGGCGTAGGTAACGTTGTCCGGGAACAGCGTCGCCAGTTCTTCCATTTTTGCCTTCACGCCTTTGGCGGTGGACAGCGCATTGGCCTCGGGCGTCAGCGAAATGGCGAAAGCCGCCGTGGGCTTGCCGTTCAGGCGGGCACCGAACATATAGTTGTCGGAGCCCACTTCGATGCGGGCCACATCGGCCAGCTTGACGGTCGAGCCGTCCAGATTGGAGCGCAGAATGATATTGCCGAACTCTTCAACCGTGGCCAGCTCGCCATTGACCACAATCGGCGCCGCCGTGCGCTGGCTGTCGGGGTTGGGCGGCGCGCCCAGCACACCGCCGGGCACCAGCCGGTTCTGCGCCGCAATCGCAGCATTGACCTGCGCCATGCTGAGATTGAAGCCTACCAGCTTGTCCGGGTCGACCCAGATGCGCATGGCCCGGGGAGACTCAAACAGCTGGAAACGACCGACTCCCTCGACTCGCGACAATGGGTTCTGAAGATTGCGGGTGATGTAGTCGGCCAGCGCCTGTGAACTGACCGAACCGTCGGTCGAGGACATGGTCACAACCAGCAGAAAGCCGGTGTTCACCTGCGAAACCTTCAGACCTTGCTGCACCACTGCTGCGGGCAGCGATGAGGTGATGTTCGACATGCGATGCTGCACGTCCACCTGGGCCATGTCCGGGTCGGTGCCCGGTTCGAAGGTCACGCTCAATTCCATCTGCCCGTTGGAATCGCTGACCGATTCGTAATACAGCAGACCTTTGGCTCCGTTGAGCTCGTTCTCGATCACACTGGCGACAGAAGTCGAGACATCCTCGGCCGAAGCGCCGGGGTAAGTGGCGCGAATATTGATGGTAGGCGGCGCGACATCCGGGTACTGCGCCACCGGCATATTGGGTACCGCCAGCAGACCTGCCAGCACAATGCCCAGGGCGACGACCCAGGCGAAAATCGGACGCTCAATGAAGAACAACGGCATGTGTGCTCCTCAACCCTGCGAAGCCGTATCGGCAGCGTGTCCCGCGCTTTCGCCAGCAGCGCCTGCGCCCGGCCCGCCTGCTGCCGGCTGGCCACCTGGCTGCCAGGGCATGGGCTGCACCGGAGCGCCCGGGCGAATCTTCTGGAAGCCTTCAACCACCACGACATCCCCCGGAGTCAGACCTTTGTAGATCAGGGCTTTGCCGCTGATTTCAGGGCCGACCGCCACCGCTACAGCGTTGACCACCCCTTCGCGCACCACCATCAGCGTGTTGAGGCCATCGGGAGTGCGCTGGATCGCCTGCATGGGCACGAGCAGCGCTTCTTCGTCAGTGCCTTGCTGCACCCTGACCCGCACATACATGCCGGGCAGGAGGATTTCGTCGGGGTTGTCGAATTCGGCGCGCAGGGTGACCTGACCCGTGGAGGGATCGACCGCGACCCCCGAAAACAGCAACATGCCGTCGTGCGGATAAATGGAACCATCCTCAAGCAGAACCTGAACCGCCACGCGGCCATCGCCAGTCTGCTTCAGAATCCCACTCTGCAGCGCTTTGCGCAGCATGGATAGTTCAGATGTGGAACGCGTAATGTCTACATAAACCCGGCTCAACTGCTGAACGGCGGCCATCTGTGTGGCGTTCTGGGCACTGACCAGCGCGCCTTCGGTCACCATGGATTTGCCGATGCGGCCATCAATGGGGGAATCCACCCGCGTGTATCCCAGATTGATTTCAGCCGTCTGCACGGCGGCCTGAGCGGCAGCAATGGCGGCGTCGGCCTGCTTGGCAGCGGCCATTGCGTTATCGTATTCCTGGCGGCTGACGGCGTTGGATTTGATCAGCTTGGTATAGCGTTCAGCCAGCAGGCGGGCGCTGCCTGCGTCGGCCTGCGCACGCTGCAGATCAGCGC
>JAAZDZ010000253.1 GCA_012512545.1 Alcaligenaceae bacterium
GTTCGAGGGTGTTTTCAATATTGCGCAGAATGCCGCGGGCCGAAGTGATGTGGTTGCGCGCCCAGAGGTCGCGGAAATCCGCCAGCCACAGCGTTTGGGGGTGCGCAGCCTTCAGGTGGCTGGCCACCATATGCGCGGCGGGCGGGGAATGCGAGCTGACGATGGCGTCGTAGCGATGCCGGGTCATGATCTCCAGCCCTTTGCGCCGCGCCGGGCCTATCCAGAGGTCGTGAATATCGATCAGTGAGCCAATATGGCTGCGCAGGCGTCTGACGCGCAGCCGCAGGCGTTGCCCGGCGGTTTCCGGCGTAGCGCCGTCATCCTTTCTGACCGGAGCACGGCGTTCAAGACGCTGGCGCAGCCAGGCCGGCAGATAGGGCACTTCGACCACCTTGATGCCCGTTGGCATGGCGGGTTCCAGCCCGTGAGGGCCAAGGAAGGCGTATTTCTGCGTGGTCAGCACCGTGACTTCATGCCCTTGTAAGGCCCAGTATTTGGCCCATTGCCCCACGCGCAGAACGGCGATGCGGTTCTGCGGATAGAAATAACAGGTGACAAGAAGAATGCGCATGGCGATCAGGGCTCCGCAAGTATCCGGGCAATGAATTGGGCGGCGCGGCCATCGCCATACAGATCGCCGCAACTGGGGTGGGACATCGGGGCGTTGATCTGTTCGGCAATCAGCCCGGGGTCGGCGCCGGTCAGGGTGTTCACGCCCAGCTCCACCAATTCCGTCCATTCGGTTTCATCACGCAGGGTGATGCAGGGCTTGCCGTGGAAATACGCCTCTTTCTGCACACCGCCCGAATCTGTGACGACCGCTGCGCAATGCATTTCCAGCCAGGCCATTTCCAGATATCCCACCGGCTCGACAATGTGCAGCTGGGATGAGGGCTGCAGGTTCAGGCGTTCCAGCGTCTTGCGGGTGCGCGGGTGCAGCGGCAGGACGATGGGGCGTTCGGAAGCCGCCAGACCGTAAAAGATGTTCCGCAGGCGTTGCGGGCAATCGGTGTTTTCGGCCCGGTGCAGGGTGCACAGCAGGAAGGCGTCGTCTTGCAGACTGAGATCGTCGAACCAGGCAGGGCGGCGGGCCAGCTCCCTGTAATACAGTGCGGCGTCCATCATGACATCGCCTGTCAGGTGAATGCGGCCCGGATCAATGCCTTCCTGGCGCAACTGCCGTCCGGCAGCCGGGGTCGGCACAAACAGAAGCTCGGACAGATGGTCAGTCAGCACACGGTTGATTTCTTCGGGCATGCGCCGGTTGAAGGAACGCAGTCCGGCTTCCACATGAGCCACCGGTATGTGCAGCTTGGCAGCCGCCAGGGCGCCAGCCAGCGTCGAGTTGGTATCGCCATAGACCAGCACCCAGTCGGGCCGTTCGGCCAGCAATATGGCTTCAATGCTTTGCAGCTGTGCGCCCGTCATGGCGCCATGGCTGCCGCCGCCCGTGCCCAGTTGGTGATCGGGCCGGGGGATGTCCATTTCCTCAAAGAAGATGTCGGACATGCCGGGGTCGTAATGCTGGCCGGTATGGATGATCCGCTCATGCAGCCCCGGCTGCGTGGCGATGGCGCGCGACACGGCTGCGGCCTTGACGAATTGGGGCCTTGCGCCCAGTACGGTCATGATGGTTTTCACGCCAGCTCCTGATGTCGCTTGAGCACGCTTTCATAGACCTGGCGCTGATGCGGATACTCAAGCATGGTGTTGTGCCACAGCAGGGTGAAGCTGCCGCCTACCCGGTGGCAGGCCCGCATCAGGCGCGCCAGTCGCGCTTCGGCGGCGCGGCTGTCCTGCGGGCGCAGCCCCTGGATGATGGTGGACTCCATGACGATCAAAGGCCGCAGGCGCAGCTTCAGGGCCTGCCCCCTTTGCGGGTCGAAAGCCTGGTATTCATGGCAGGTTCCGCAGCGAAAGCCGGGGTGCCTGGCATAGCCCAGCGTGGTGTCATAAGCCAGGCCGGCAGCTTCCAGCCCTCGCGGCGTTTCGGGGGTCTGCCAGCGCAGATAGTGCATGCGCACGCCGAACGTCTGCTGGCGGACCCCGGCTTGTTCGCAGAACCGGCGCAGCTGATCGGCTTCGGTTTTCAGGGCATGCGCATCCAGATAGGTGTTGTAGCTGGGGTGCAGGCCCACCTCGTGGCCGCGCTTATGAATGCGCCGCATCAGAGTGAGAATGGCAGGGTGGCCGGGCGGGTAGTGGCCGTCGCGGCGGTTATCGGTACGACCGCAAATGAAGTAGAAGGCATTGCGCAGGCCCGCTTTTTCCGAACGGTCCATGATCCAGTCAAATGTATTGAAGGGGTCACGTTCGTCCAGGCGCTGTTCTGATCTCTTCCAGAGCGCGGGCGCCCGAAGCAGGGCCTGGCGGTCGCGTTGGCGCTCGCGCAGCAGATCCACCATGATGTTGCGCGCCAGGCGGCCGGCGCCGATCAGGCCGTAGCGGACCGGGGTATCTACATCGTGTGTCAGGCGAATTGAGTACTGATGCTGCCGCAGCGACAGCCGGGGCCAGGTAATGCGCATGGCCCGGCCCAGCACTTCGAACCATTCATCCACAATGGGGCGCTCCAGATAGCCATGGCGGAAGGCGTGCGAGGCTTCTGCCGGAAAGCGCCCGTGCGGGTCCAGTGCGTAGCTGCCCAGCTCTTCGTGGCGGCTGAGCATCCAGTAGGCCAGCCCCAGAACATCGTAGTGAAGCAGGCAGCCCTGCTCATCGTGTTCGACAATCTGCAGCGGCACCCGTGCGGCGCCGGGAGTCGGCAGACCGATGCAGGCGTTCGGCAGCCAGGGGGTTTCTTCCTTCGGCAGCCAATGGCCGCAGGGCAGCGTTCCCGGCTCAGCCAGAAAAGCATGGAAATCGCAGCGTATGTGAATGCGCCGTTCGCTCTGCGGCAACGCCAGGCACCAGTTGCCGTTCGGCATCTGCTGCAGGAGCAGGTCATCATGGAAGCGTTCACGCAACAGGTTCTGCAGCCAGGCGATCACCGCTGGCTGCACTGGTGCAGGACGGGCTGCCGGGCTTACGCCCTTTGCGAACTCGCCCGTAGCGAATCCAGGAACAGATAGCCCGCCAGCATCTTTGACGGTGTTTTCGACACGGAAAAATACGGACATTGTGTACCCCCGAAAGCGCGGACGAATTGTTCGATGGGCTCGGCCATGGAGCCGCAGAAGTCAAAACTCCGCGTGGCTGTGCTCACATGCTTGATGGCCTCCCACATGCACAGGCTGGCCGCCCCGCTGTTGCGTAACTCAGGATCGCCGCCGCCCAGCAGGTAGTAGGCGCTGTTGGCATCCCAGACGACGTAGACCGTGGCGTGCTGGCGGCTCTGCGAGTCTTCCGCGATAAAAAAGGCGCGCTGGCCGCGTTGAGCGCAGGCGGTGTCTATGGCCCGCACCACATGTTCCGGACAGGGCGCCAGACGGCCCTGGCGCGCGAAACTCATGTGATGCAGCCGCAGCATGTCTTCCAGCGGCCGGTCATCGCGCACGCAGAGCTGGAAGCGGTTGGACGCTTTGCGGATTTCCTTGCGGATGTTTTCCTGGAAACCGTCCCAGACGGCGTTCGGGTCGCTCAGGTCGGGTATGACGTAGCTGTAGTCGGTGGTCTGGCGAAACCCGCTCCAGCGAAAGGGCAGCCAGTTGGTCTGGCTGTAATGCCATTTCTGCTGAAAGTGGTCGAAGGGCGGAAGTTGCGCAATCAGCGCCTGCAACAGATCTTTCTGCTGGCTGATACGCCGGGGCGGCTTGGCCGTGGAAGGTCGCAGCCACGGCCCGAGCGAAAGTGTCAGCCAGGGCTGAGTGGAAAGCCGGAACCCGGCCCGCCGCCGCTCCAGGTAAGGCATGGTGGCCAGTATCTGCCCGCCTTTCTCGACCAGGG
The DNA here is from genome assembly GCA_012512545.1 of Alcaligenaceae bacterium. Classification (GTDB taxonomy): domain Bacteria; phylum Pseudomonadota; class Gammaproteobacteria; order Burkholderiales; family Burkholderiaceae_B; genus Yanghanlia. The sequence goes on from JAAZDZ010000253.1 coordinate 3,886, forward strand.
CGACGCCCCAGCCGTCCGGCCCGGTAACGGCATCGAGCCACCAGGGCTGGCTGAACAGGGAAATGGACGGCTCCTGCTCGCAGAGCTGTCGATACGCTTCTTTCTTGTAGCGCATGGCGTGTCTCCGATATTTTCAAGTTGTGGTGTTGTCTGCCGCGAAATTCAGCAGAACACTTCAGAGTCCTGCAGCGCTTCCACAATGATTTGTTGTTGCCGCAGGGACAGGTAGGGGTGCATGGGCAGGCTGAACACCTGGTCGGCAGTGCGTTCGCTGACGGGCAGGCAGGTTTCCGCGCATGCCACGGCAGGCTGCCGATGCAAAGGCAAGGGGTAATGGATCATGGTGGGAATGCCTGTGTTGTCCAGTCGCTGCCGCAGCAGTTGCCGCTCGTGCGAATGCAGGGTGTATTGCGCATGGACGCTGGTGTTGCCGGGGGCGACCTGAGGCGCCGAACGGATGCCGGCTTCCGCCAGCAGCCGCTCATAGCCAGAGGCCACCTGCTGCCGCAGGCCGATCTCATCCTCAAAGATTTCCAGCTTGGCCAGCAGCACGGCCGCCTGCAGAGTGTCCAGACGGCTGTTCATGCCCAGCACAGCATGGTGATAGCGGCGGTCCTGGCCATGGCGGGCAATCCGCCGCAAGCGTTGCGCCAATTGCGCGTCGCTGGTGAACAGGGCGCCGCCATCGCCATAGCACCCCAGCGGCTTGCTGGGAAAGAAGCTGGTGCAGGCCACAGTGCTCAGATTGCACGAGCGGCGCTCGCGATAGGTGGCGCCAAAGCTCTGGGCGGCATCTTCAATGACGGCCAGATGATGGCGTTCTGCGATCGCCTCCAGGGCGTCCATGTCGGCGCACTGCCCAAATAGCGAAACAGGCATGATGGCCCGGGTGCGCGGTGTGATCCGCGCCTCTACGGATGCCGGGTCAACGGTGTAGGAGGACGCGTCGATATCGGCATAGACCGGCCTGGCACCTGCCAGCGTAATCGCTTCGGCAGTGGCGATATAGGCAAAGCCCGGCGTAATCACTTCGTCGCCGGGGCCGATGCCCAGGCCCATCAAGGCAATCTGCAGGGCGTCCGTGCCATTGCCGCAGGTAATGCAATGCCGGGCGCCGGTGAAGGTCGCGAGCGCGTCTTCCAGTTGTTCGACTTCCGGCCCCAATATGTATTGCCCATGTCTGAGCACGGCGGCAATGCGGGTATCCAGCGAATCACGAATGCGTTTCTGCTGGGTCTTGAGATCGATGAAATCCATCATGACTGGCGTCCTGTCGTGTAAGCGTGTTTCCATTCAGTAGGTAGAGATCGCCCGTATGCGGGCAGCGCGCCTGGCCCGGACCGCTCAGCGGCAGGGGCAGGCGTTCTCCGTATTCGCTGACCCAGCCGATCTGGCGGGCGGGCACGCCCACCATCAGGGCGTGGGCGGGCACATCCTGATTGATGACGGCCCCCGCGCCGACCAGAGCGCTGGCTCCGATGGTCACGCCGCAGACAATGGTGCAGTTGGCGCCCAGCGTGGCGCCGCGTCTGACCAGGGTGGGGCGGTATTCGTGCTTGCGCTCGATATGCGCCCGCGGGTTGTAGACATTGGTGAACACCATGCTCGGCCCGCAGAACACATCGTCTTCCAGAGTCACGCCGTCGTAGATCGACACATTGTTCTGAACCTTGCAGCGATCGCCGATGACGGTCTGATGGGCAACGAAGACGTTCTGGCCGATGGAGACATTGCGGCCGATATACGCCCCCGAGCAGATGTGCGAGAAATGCCAGACGCGCGTGCCGGTACCGATCTGGGCGCCGTCATCGACCACGGCGCTGGGATGAATGATTGGATTCATGGCGTCACAAGGCGGGCGCCGCGTTCAGCAGGGCGGGCAGGCCCGTTTCTGAAAGCAGCAGGCCATTGCCTGTCAGGAAGGGGTGGCGCTCACCACGCTGCGGCGTGATGGCGGCGTTGCGGATTGTTGCCACCGTGCTGATGGCGCAGCGATTGTCTTCCAGGCCGAATCCCCGCCCTGCCAGAATGTCTTCATAGCTTTTCTGGTGCAGGTCGGTGAAACCACCGGAAAATTCGATTTCGGTACCATCCAGGGTGATGGAGCGCCAGGTGCGCTGGCCTTTTTCCCGGCCCCGTTCGGGCACATCTTTCGCATCGACGGACAGAAACCAGCGCACCCGGGCCTGTTCATATTCCAGATAGCCGGCGGCTTTTTCAGGTGTGGAAAGGTGCACCACGTTATCTTGCAGGTCGCCAAAAACGTAATGCAGCATGTCGAAGAAATGCACGCCGATATTGGTGGCAATTCCGCCAGATTTGCGGGCATCGCCCTTCCACGAGCGGCCATACCATTGCCCCCGGGCGGTGATGTAGGTGAGATCCACATCATGCTTGGTGCGGCGTTGCTCTTGTCGCACCTGTTGGCGCAATGCCTGAATGGCCGGGTGTACGCGCAATTGCAGAATGGTGTGAACCTTGCGCCCGGTCGCCAGTTCGATTTCCTGCAGGCCATCAATATTCCAGGGGTTCAGCACCAGCGGCTTTTCGCAGATGGCATCGGCATCGGAGCGCAGGGCGAAACGGATATGCGAATCATGCAGATAGTTGGGTGAGCATATAGATACATAGTCGATGCTGTTTGAGCTATTGGCGCGTCTCAGCTTGTCTACATGGCGATCAAAGCGCTCAAATTCCGTGAAAAAATCGGCCTCGGGAAAATGGCTGTCGATAATGCCGA
>JAAZDZ010000254.1 GCA_012512545.1 Alcaligenaceae bacterium
AACATAAAAGGAATAATTTGGGTAATTGTAGCGGTATGGTCACGGTGATAGCATTCCTTTCATACGAATAACGAAGTGGTTACGCGCCTTTGCATCGGCTGCGTCCTTGAGGGCGCGGGCAAGCGAGGCAAATTTCAATTACGGCACCGCAGGTGCTTATGCAATGTGGCGAAGACACTCTGGTCGATACGGCTGGGGGTCTTCACAAAGAGGCTTTTTCCATGGCAGAGAATCTTCCTTTCACCGGTTTGCGCATTTTGGATCTTAGCCAGGGGATCGCGGGGCCTTATTGCACTGAAATCTTCTGGCAACAGGGGGCGGAAGTTATCAAGGTGGAGCCGCCTGCAGGCGACTGGGGGCGCCATGTCGGTGTTAATCGCGACGGACAGAGCGCGGTGTCCACCAGTTACAACGGCGGCAAACAATCGGTCTGTATTGATGCGCGAACCGAGGCAGGCCAACAGGTGTTGCGCCGGCTGGCCGCACAGGCCGACATGGTGGTGCAGAACTTTCGCCCCGGCGTGGCCGATAAGCTGGGCATGGGCTACGCCCAACTCGCTCAAGACCGCCCTGATCTGGTTTATGTGTCGATCAGCGGCTATGGCAAGGATGGCCCTTACGCTGCAGCGCCCGCTTCCGATTCAGTCATGCAGGCGGATTCCGGGCTGATGTTTTCCAACCAGGGGATGGATAGAATGCCCCGCCGAGTGGGGTTTTTGCTGGCCGATATCGCCACAGCCCTTTACGCAGCGCAGCAGGCGACAACCGCTTTGTATCAACGCGCCGTGCAAGGTGTAGGCAGCCATATTGAGCTTAGCTTGTTTGAGGCTTGTGCCGCACTGCAAAGCAACGATATTGCCTCCTTCCAGGTGCTAGGCGACAAACCCGTTGGCGCGGTCAGTGCACCCAATGGCGTATTTGATACGGCTGATGGGCGGCTATCTGTTCTGGCCTTGAATAACGACCAGTTTGCGCGGCTGTGCAACGCGCTGGAGCGGCCTGAGTGGCTGGCCGATGAGCGCTTTGATAGTAACGAGAAGCGCATGGCGCATAGAGATTTTTTGCATGCTGCTCTGGCGGAGCAGTTGCGTGCCGCTGGGTCCGAGCACTGGGAAGCGAGTTTTCGCCAGCATGATGTCTTGCATGCGGTCGTGCGCGATTATGAAGACCTGGTCGCTCATCCCCAGGCCGTTCATTTAGGGATGTTCGAGCCCGTCACTCAGCCGGGTTTGGGAAATCTCTTCCTGCCTGGTTTGCCTGGTGGGCGTGGGCGCCGTCTGCAGCCTGCACCACGAATCGGTGAGCATACGGTTGATGTGCTTTCCAAAGCGGGTCTGGGCCAAGAGGAAATCAACCGCCTTTTATCGCAGGAAGTCATACGCCAAGCTCAGGCCGATAAGTAAGAGGAGAGACAATGAATATACAGCCCGGATTGAACATCAGCCCGTCAGAGACGATGCGTGCGCTGCAATGCGATGAGTACGGTAGTGTCGAGCAAGTGCGTTTAGTACAGAAAGAGGTGCCAGGCCAGCCCGGCCCTG
>JAAZDZ010000255.1 GCA_012512545.1 Alcaligenaceae bacterium
GACATCGGCAAGCCGAAACCCGACAGGGAACGGGACATGGCAATCATGTCGGCCCGCACACCCGAAGCCTCGAAACTGAAGAAGCGGCCTGTACGGCCGCAACCGACAATGGTTTCGTCCATGATGAGCAGCATGCCATGGCGACGGCACAGGGCTTCGAGATCGCGCAACCAGCGCCAGCTCAAGACATTGATGCCGCCTTCGCCCAGCACGGTTTCCACCACTACGGCGGCGGGTTTTTCGTGAGGATGCTGGCAGGTATCGAGCTGGCGTTCCAGGTAGGCCATGGTATCGACATCGGGGCCGAAACTGCCATCGTAGGGCATGAAAAGGGTGTCGCCCACGCCAGTGCTGGCGGCCCACACGACGGCACTGGAGGAATCGGCGCGAAAGGCATCGCAGCGGGTGAACGACACCACGCTTTTGCGCCCGGTCGCGCGTTTGGCGATTTTCAGCGCGGCCTCTACGGAAGCCGCCGCCGTCGTGCCAGTGTAATGAACGTCGTATTCCCAGCCACGAGGCTTCAGCAGATAGCCATCCATGGCTTCGCAAAAGCGTTTCAGGGCCCGGGGCGCGCTGGTGGCGGAACCGTCTTCCTGCAGCCTGCGGCGCAGCATCTGCATAAGCAGAGGGTTGTCGTGCCCGTAATTCAGCGCCCCTGCGGCGCTGCTGAAATCAATGTATTGACGACCACAGGCATCGGCCATGATGGAACCGTAGCCCCGCGTGAAAAGACTGGCAGCCGGAGAACGCGCGAAATCCCTTACATGGGACTGCACGCGTTCCAGTATGCTCGGCTCAATCACGGTTCACTTCCCTTTCAGGCATGGCCTGTGGTTGGAATGCGCGGCCTGTCAAACCGCGATGCCCGATTCCGGCTGGGTGCCATCCCCCAGGGGGACATCGAGCATGGGAGAAGTTGCTTCGCGTGGGGCAGGCTCGACGGAATGGCTGGACTCCATAAGCGCCACAATGCGTTCCAGCGACAGTGTAATGGTGGCCTGTTCGAGTTCCGGCAGCTCGTTGAGGGCTTCGGCAAGCTTCTGCTGCAAAGGCGAAGGCGTGTCGCGCACCAGATTGCGGCCGGACTCAGTGGCCGAAACCATGACAATGCGACGGTCTTCACGGCTGCGTTCGCGCAGCACCCAGCCTTTGTCTTCAAGGCGGTCGAGAATACCCACAACCGTGCTTGGGCTGACGTGGATTTCACGGCTGATGGCCGTGGTGGTCAGCGGGCCGTTTTCTGCAACCGCACGCAAACACACCAGTTGCGGCGCTGTAATGTTGCTGTAGGCCGCAAGCTGGCGAGAATGAAGAGCAATAGCGCGCGTGATGCGTCGCAACGCCCGCAATATACGCAGATCGTACTGGGGCGCGGAATCCATGGAAACCATCTTTACCCGAAAAATAAGAGTGTGAAAGGTAATGGTAGTAGTCGCCCGAACGCGGTGTCAACCACTCACAGGCGTCATCCGCCACGCTGCAGGGCGCCCGGCAGCGGCGCCTGTTGGGTTTGTTCAGCGCGGTCAGGCCGTGCCGCCAACGGTGAGGCCATCCATGCGCAGTGTGGGCATGCCGACGCCCACCGGCACGCTCTGGCCTTCCTTGCCGCAGGTGCCCACGCCGGAATCCAGGCGCATATCGTTGCCTATCATGCCGACGCGATTCATGGCGTCCAGGCCATTGCCGATCAGGGTAGCCCCCTTTACCGGCGCGGTGACCTTGCCGTTTTCAATCAAGTAGGCTTCAGAGGCCGAAAAAACGAATTTTCCGCTGGTGATATCGACCTGACCACCGCCGAAATTCACCGCATACAAGCCTTTTTTGACCGAAGCAATGATTTCTTCCGGCGGCGTCTGGCCGGACAGCATATAGGTGTTGGTCATGCGCGGCATGGGAAGATGCGCATAGGATTCGCGCCGCCCGTTGCCAGTTGTGCTGTGCTTCATCAGCCGCGCGTTCATGGTGTCTTGCATATAGCCGCGCAGAATGCCGTCTTCAATCAGTACGTTCGATTGCGTGGCCGTGCCTTCATCGTCGATATTCAGCGAACCCCGGCGGCCCGCCAGTGTGCCGTCGTCCACCACCGTAACGCCCGGTGAGGCCACGCGTTCGCCGATACGGCCCGAAAACACGCTGGAACCCTTGCGGTTGAAGTCGCCTTCCAGGCCATGCCCCACAGCTTCGTGCAACAGAATACCGGGCCAGCCTGCACCCAGCACGACTGGCATTTCGCCTGCCGGGGCGGGCTGCGCCTGCAGGTTGGTCAGGGCTTCGTGTACCGCGCGTTGCGCATAACTGCGCAGAATGTCATCGGTGAAGTATTCCAGGCCACTACGGCCGCCACCGCCACCGTGGCCCATTTCGCGCCGCCCGGACTGCTCGGCGATGACGGTCAGCGACAAACGCACCAGAGGGCGGACATCCGCAGCCAGCCGACCATCGCTGCCGGCCACCAGCACCACATCGTATTCTGCGCCCAGGCTGGCCATGACCTGAATCACGCGCGGGTCGATGGCGCGGGCCATGGCTTCCAGGCGCTCAAGCATTTTGACTTTCTCGGCGGAACCCAGCGACGCGACCGGGTCGAGCGCCGGATACAGCGCATGCGCAGGCAGGCCGGGAGGCGCCTGGATTTTGCGCTTGCCCGCGCCCCGCTTGCCAATACTGCGCACGGCCCTGGCTGAAGACAGCAGGGCATCGGCAGACAGGGAATCGGAATAGGCGAAAGCGGTTTTCTCACCGCTGATAGCCCGCACCCCCACGCCCTGCTCAATGGAAAAACTGCCTGTTTTGACAATGCCTTCTTCCAGGCTCCAGCCTTCGCTGCGCGTATATTGGAAATAGAGATCGGCATAATCGACGCGGCGCGTGAGAATCTCGCCCAGTGCGGCCGATATATCGGTTTGCGTCAGCCCCCATGGGTCGAGCAAGACCGAACGGGCGGTTTCCAGGGCATCGGAAGATTCCAGCGTAATGACGGAATTCCCATTCAGGCTCGTTGTGGGAGCAGAGCTCGCAGATTTCATCTTTGAATATTGACTTGGTGTGGGTTTGTTTGATTGCAGCACACCATTATAGGTGCGGCTGAACTCTGTTTTTTCAAGCGCAGACCGCCGGAGCGGGAAACGTCCGATCCCCCCGGAAACTGCCAACTAACGCGGCAATTCGTAACGGACTTCCTTCACCTGACCGTTATTGCCGGGAAAGCCATCGAATACAGCCTGCATCAGATAAGGCATGACAGCATCCAGGCTGTCGCTCTGGCTATTGTGCACCGCCGTCGCCCGATAGACTTCCCGCCCATTGGCCAGCCTGTCCGACAAGGTGACAGTCAGGGTATTGCGATAGACCTCAACCGGTATATTGACAGGCCGCGGACTGTAAAAAACACTGCCGCCCCAACCTCCC
>JAAZDZ010000256.1 GCA_012512545.1 Alcaligenaceae bacterium
CGTTTTCCTGCTTGGCGCGATTTCGCTTGTTGTCGATTCAGGCTACTCCATTGGCTGCGCTTTGCTGTTGCTGGGCGGGCTGTACAGCCTGTTTGTTCGCAAAAAACTGGTACTGACGCGGGAAGACTGGCTGGTTATCGGGGTGCTGCTTGCTTTTGGCCTGGTGAATATTCTGGATGTCGCCCTGCATCAGGCAGGTTCGCGCTATCTGGATAAGCCGGTGCGCTTTATTCTGGCGGCCTTTGCCTTTGTTCTGGTGCGCAAGTATCCGCCGCGCCTGAGCTGGCTGTGGGCGGGGCTGGCTGTCGGAGGCATTCTTACAGGGGGCTGGTCGTTCTACCAGAAGCTCTTTCTGAATATCGACCGCGCGGGCGGTTTCACCTTTGTTATCCAGTACGGCAATATTTCCATGCTGACAGGCTTTCTGTGCCTGGCTGGCCTGGCCTGGGCGCATGTTCAGCCGCAACGCAAAATCTGGGTGCCCTTCCTGTTGATTGGCGCTGCGGGCGGCATGATGAGCTCTTTGCTATCCGGCAGCCGGGGCGGCTGGGTGGGCTTGCCGTTGGTGTTTCTGGTGCTGTACCGCGCCTACGGCGATTTCTTCTCCACCCGTTGGAAGGTGCTGGGCCTGGGCCTGCTGATGGCTGCGGCAGCTCTGGTATACAGCGCGCCACAGCTTGGCGTACAGGGGCGCGTACTCCTTGCCATCAACGATATAAAAATGTATTCACAAGGCGAAAGCGTGTCGTCGCTCGGCGCCCGCTTCGAAATGTGGAAGGGTGCCAGCCAGCTGTTCCTGCAAAAGCCGGTGTTCGGCTGGGGAAGCATCAATTACGAGCCCGCCATGCAGGAATTGGTGAAGCAAGGCAAGGCGCACCCTATCGTGAGTGATTTTGGCCATGCTCACAATGAGTTCATCGACAACGCCGCCAAGCGCGGCATGATCGGCCTGCTATCCCTGCTGGCCCTTTACCTGGTGCCACTGCGGCTTTTTTCCGCTGGCCTGAGATCGCCCGACATGACGCTGCGCTCACTGGCCACAGCGGGCACCTTACTGCCCGTCGCATACATAGATTTCGGCCTGTCGCAGGTCTTCTTCGCCCACAACAGCGGGGTAATGATCTACGCCTTCTGGCTGATGGTGCTGTGGGGCTGTTACCGGAATGCGCAGGATGGGCGGTCTAATCGCTTAGCGACGACTCATCCTGGCGTGGCTTGAGCTTCAGCAATCGAGATTCAATGATAGCGTCGTTCACCAGGACTTTTGTCAGCAACTTGCCACCGTCGCCAATTTCCAAGTCACGTATCTGGATAGCAGTGGCGAGCATAAGTTGATTTTTTCCACGTGGCGCTGCTTCAAGCTTGTTGTTGAATCCGCTAACGACATTTTCTGGGATCTCAACACGCCCTACCTCTTCATCGTTCCAGCTGGTAGTAACCACTATGGAGATCAACCGCTCGACAAGAGGGAGCGATAGCACCGTATAGGCGCAGACCTTTGGCAGCTTGTCTCTGCCGTCCAGGTCAACTATGGCATGAGCGGGGTAAACGCCCATAAGGGACGGACGCCCATCCGCTTCTCGTCGGACATCATCGCAATATTGCGTAAATGAAGTGGGCTTTCTCATCTCTTTCCGACAGCTGATCTTGTGCGAATGAAAGCATTGAGCACTTTCTCAGGAGCAACGCCAAACGCTTCAGCCAGCTTCTCTATGGTTGATAGTTGTGGTTCGGTTTGCCCTTTTTCCAGACGTGCGATAGCTGGCTGTTGCGTGCCCATCATGTTTGCGAGTTCAGCCTGGGAAAGACCAGCGTTCAGTCTTAGCTTGGCAACCGAAAACTCTGAATCATCACTAAGCTCTTGGGCAATCCGTCTCCGTGCCCGCTGCAAGGCAGCCGCCTTCTTCGGATCCGAACTCAAGCGCTCACGCCTGGTCATTGGCATCCCGCTATCCAAAGAAGGCATCAGGCGTGGCCCCCCTTGGGAGCATGACTCTTGAGCGCTGCCACCATTCGGGTCTGCCAGCCCGGTCCGGTGCTCTTCCAGCGATCCAGCACATCAGGGGGGATGCGAAGACTCACGGAGACACTGGGCGCCGCTGATTTCGGTCGCCCGCGCCGGATTAGTTTTTCGCCATGGTAAAGATCTGCCTTCTGAAAGAAGGCATCGTTCAGTTGTGGAGCATCATCTGGATCAAGCCACGTAGTGCGCGTACCTTTCGTGTTCGCGGGCATTTGCTTTCCTCATGCTGATAATGCGGCGTGCCGTGCCGCGCGGCGTCCAAACCAGAACCACCATCCTGCCTTCCATTTTTCCGATGGTGATATACCGAGGTTCTCCGTAGTCGGCACGGTCGTCTGACGCAGTGAAATGCTTACCAGCGAACACCTGACCGGCCATCCGCATATCCAACCCACGCTCTTCGAAAGTCTTGGCTCGTTTGGCGGGATCACAAGTGATTCGCATAACTTTATTGTATATACGTTAAATGTGAGGAGCAAGAAATTTCGACTTCACAGCAGCAATCTGTATTGGTGTAAATGGGCGACTTCTGCAATGAGCTGCGCTAGATAGCGCCGTAATGCTACGCTCCGCTCAGCTTGCAGGCAGTTCGCGCAGGTAACGGGCCGCTGTTTTGGTTTTGGCGCCCGCGTGCGCCAGCCTTGCTGCTGGAGCGATTTCTGCTTGTGGCTTGCTGGTTTCAAAGACCCGCAGCGCTTCGGCCAGGAGATCGGTGCGGCCGATGATGCCGTGTACGGCACCGGCGAACTGCTGCACGGCCCTGGCGTTTTCCTGGGTCATGCGGTCGATTTCGCTTATTGCCTGGCTGAGCTGCCCTACCCCGGCGTTTTGTTCATCTGCCGTGTGGGAAAGGTCGGACAGCAGGCTGTCAACCTGGTGCACCCGTTCAACGATATCCGCCATGATGCTGCCGGTTTCTTCTGCCTGCAGGGCGCCCATATGGCTTTTCTGCACGCTTTCTTCGACCAAGCTGCGGATTTCGGTGGCGGCTTCGGCGCTGCGCTGGGCCAGGTTGCGCACTTCGTTGGCGACGACGGCAAAGCCCCTGCCCGCAGGGCCTGCGCGAGCGGCTTCAACGGCGGCGTTCAGGGCCAGCAGGTTGGTTTGCGCGGAAATGCTGTCGATCAGGCGGTTGGTTTCGGCGATGCGTTCGTTGGAGCGGGCGATTTCCCTCATGGTTTCCAGCACCTGGGCGATGGCCTGGCCGCCATGGGTTACGGCCTCGCTGGCGCCCGCTGCCAGTTCGTGCGCGTTGGCAGTGATTTGCGCGCTGTGTTCGAGGGCGGTGCTCATTTGCTGCGCCGCCTGGGTGGTTTCCTGCAGCTGATCGGCGGTTTGTTCGGTGCGGTATTTGAGGTCGTGGTTGCTGTTGAGGATTTGTTCGTTATTGTTCTGCATGCCCTGGATTTGCGCGGCAACGTCGCCTATGAGGGAACGCAGGTTGAGCCCCGCCTGGTTGACGGCGCGGGCCGCCATGCCGATTTCATCGAACCGGTTTGAATGAATGCTGGTATCGACGTGGCCTGCCGCCACTGCTGTGGCCTGCTGCAGCAATGCCGACAATGGGCGCACAATGCGGGCCTGCAGCCAGGCCCCCGCCGCCAGCGTGGCCAGCACCGGCGCTGCGGCCAGCCACCACGGTAAACCGCCCGCAATAATGGGCGCCGCCCCGGCAACCGCCACGCCAAGCATAGCCAGGCGCACGCAGTGGCCGACCTTCAGGGTTTGGCGCCGGCGGCTGAACCAGCCGATGACCCCTTTGCGCACCACCAGCCCTTTGTGAAAGGCGTACTTTTTTTGCGCGCGCCCTTCACGAAAGGCGCGGTAGAGTTCTTCAGCCGCGTCGATTTCGGGTTGTTCGGGGCGGGTGCGTACAGACAGATACCCTACGACTTCGCCACCACTGCGTATGGGGGTGACATTGGCGCGCACCCAGTAGTGCTGTTCGCCATTGGCCCGCAGGTTCTTTACCAGTGCTGTCCAGGTATCGCCGCGTTTTAATGTGGCCCAGAGATCGGCAAAGGCTTCCTTGGGCATATCGGGGTGGCGCACGATGCTGTGCGGCTGGCCCAGCATGTCATCGCGCGAATACCCGCTGGTGGCCAAAAAGGTATTATTGGCGTAGCGGATATAGCTTTGGGTATCGGTAACTGATAGCAGCGTGGCTTCGGCCGGGAACTGGAAATCGCGGGTGGGCTGTTCGCCGGTACCGTGCAGGGAGGGTTGATAGTTTGCCATTTTCCGTTTGGGCGGCTCACCAGCGCAGGTGTAGCCGTTTCAGCAAATCCAGCCATGATGCACGTTAATTGTGACAAACGTGCACCCCGTTCATGAATACGTACCGCTTTTCTGCACTGCAGTGTAAAGACCAAGTTCAGAAATAAACCAGTGTCAGATCAGGCAGTTTTAGTGCGCTGCAAAAACATGATTGTTTTTGGGGCTGGCGGACAGCCTGCGCTCAAAGGCTCTCCAGATAGTCACTGGCCACCGCAATACATTGTTCGAAGCTAGGCGTGTAGGCGCGTGTATCTATCGCATCAAACCCCGCACACAAGACCATAGAGGGCAGCCGGATTCGCTCAAGAAAGGCGTCACGATGCCGAATCAGGAAGGGAGCGGCTTCTTGCAAGGCATCGGGTTCACGTTCGATCACCAGACATAAATCGAACAAGTCTCGCGCTGTTGCCTGATTACCGCGGTGGTACATTTTCTTCGCAATAATTTCTGCTGATCGCTCTACTCTCACGCGATGACCGAGTATGTCCCACCATTCCCAAGCGTCGTCGAGCAGATTGGGCGCTGCGACGAAATCGATTTCACCTTCCTCGAACTGAAGCTTGACGTATGAGCTTGCGTCTTCAACATACTGTGAAGTCATCTCGGCAGCCTTGTCGCTGAGTCGGGGTGTCAAGTAACCGAGATACTGTGGGTCTGCTACAAAAATATCAATGTCTTTACTGGCGCGGTGATCATGACGAAACATCAGCACAGTGCCACCGCCAAATGTCCAGAACGGATCCTCTGCCCCACCTATCGTGCGCAGATCATCGAGCAAATCCCAGGCTCGCGAAAACAGCACTTCCCATGGCCCCTCGGGCAGCATCCGCGATCGCATCATGACAGCACGCGCTGGCGCGACAGTCCCAAGTTCTTCGCCAAACGAGCGACATTACGCCAGATGCTACGCGGCGCGACATGCTCCTGTTCGGCCGCCCCCTCCACCGCCATGACGAGCAGCGGAATCGGTGCTTCATCAAGTAAATGGGCGATGTGGGCAATGTATTTTCGAGGCACTTCACCCGTAACCAAGGTGTTAGCCAAGGTGGCGGCGTCCAGTTCATGCTTGTAGCTGACACTGGCCGTCTTGGCTGCCATCCATAAACCGTCTTTCTGGCTGCGTGCATGGGCCGCAGGCACGGGGGTATCGAGGCCCAGAATATTCAGTATTTGTGCAACGCGGTTAAACCCCAGATCCTGCAAAGTGCCGCTTTCCAGGCCACTGATCGTCTGGCGCGACAATCCGCTTAAGTGCGCCAGCCGGGCCTGCGAGAGGCCCAAAGCATTGCGCCGCGCCTGCACGGCCGCACCAACTTCCGTCAAATTCAGCATGCAGCACCCATTTATGTCAAATATATTTGACATGTTAATGCATACTAATGCGATTCAACAAGAACGGCCACGTGTGAGGCTGTCGTCCGCAGCGAGACAACTTGATGCCGCGCCAGCGTACATCGCCTCACCCTGTTCCTGCGGCATCGGACCCGATGCCTTGCTCAGTGCTACCAGGCCCTAATCAACCTTAGCGCCTGCCGCTTCAACGATATCTTTATAGCGGGCGCGCTCTTCTGCCATCAGCTTGCCGAATTCTTCGGGGGTGCTGGGCGTGGCTTCAACCAGCAGGCCCTCGAAACGTTCTTTCGTGGCGGGGTTCTGCATGGCCTTCACGAAGGCGGCATTCAGCTTTTCGATGGTTTCGGCGGGAGTGCCTGCCGGTGCCACCAGGCCCCACCAGGTGGCGATCATGAAATCCTGCATGCCTGCTTCTTTCATGGTGGGCAGGTCGGGCAGAACTGTGCTGCGTTCGTCGGTGGTGACAGCCAGCGCCTTGAGTTTGCCGGCGCGGATATTCGGCGCGGCGGTGGCCAGGTTATCGAACGTGAAATGAACTTCGCCACTCATCAGGGCCAGTTGGGCGGGCGCGCCGCCGCTGTAAGGCACGTGCACCACATCAATGCCTGCCTGGCCGCGGAAAAGCTCGCCTGCCAGGTGGCCGCCACTGCCATTGCCGCCCGAACCGTAGTTCAGCATGCCGGGGTTGGCTTTGCTGTAGTCAATGAGATCTTGCACGCTGTTGATATTCAGCGCTTCCGCGCGCTCGGCGTTCACCACCAGCACATTGGGCACGTAGACCATCAGCGACACAGGTTCGAAATCCTTGGCGGCATCGAACGGCATTTCTTTGAAGATCCAGGGGTTGACCGCGTGCGAAGCCAGAGTCGCGATGCCCACCGTTTTGCCATCGGGTTCGGCCTTGGCCACGTAGGCAGAACCAATGTTGCCGCCTGCGCCCGGACGGTTGTCGATAATGACGGTGCCCAGGTCGTCCTGCAAG
>JAAZDZ010000257.1 GCA_012512545.1 Alcaligenaceae bacterium
GAGCAAGGCTTCTCCCTCCAACATCTTGGTATGACTGACAGCCGACTCAGAGCGGCGTCGTATGCGATTTATGTTGCTGGATGTGGTGTTGCTCATGTTCACCCCCGTCAAGTTCAGACTGGTGTTCGTGTCCTTGTATTTTAGCATCGCTGCCTCTCCGGAATAGCACTCGTTCCCAATGGCCTTGGGGAGCACGGATTTTGATTGAATAGCGGTAGTTGTTGTAGGTACTCATGCTCTGAGCCGAAACGCGGATCTGGGCTTTTCGCGTATGAACTGCAGGACTTTGCTGTCCGGCTGGGGCAGCTTGCCGGCTTCCAGTTCATCCAGAAAGTTGGCCCATTGCTGAACCATGGTTTTCCGCTGGGCGATGAATTCTGCGCGGTCGTAGCTGCTGCCGAGTTCTTCATCGGATGTATGCGCCAAGTGGCGCTCGATGACATCCGGGTCCCAGCCCAGATGTTCTCGAATCATGGTGCGAGCCGTGGCGCGGAAACCGTGACCAGTGATCTGTTCCTTGGTGTCGTAACCCATGGTACGCAGGGCGACGTTGATGGTGTTTTCGCTGATATACCGGCTGGTTTCCGAGCGGCGTGACATGCTGCGGAAGACTGGGCCGGTTGGACCAGTGAGCGAATGCAGTTCCTCAAGAATCTCCAATGCCTGGCGTGGCAGGGGGACGATGTGTGCCGGTGTGCGGCTATCGCGTTTCTGCCATTCGCGCATCTTCATCTTTTCAGGTGAGCAGCGCCAGAGTTCAACCTCTAAATTGATGTCTTCCCAATCTGCAAAGCGGATTTGACCAGGCCGCTGAAACAGCATGGGTGCTAACCGCAGCGCGCAGCACGTGATGAAGTTGCCGTGGTAGTTGCGGATATCACGCATGAGTTGGCCGAGCTGCGCTGGATCAGTGATGGCCGCGTAATGTCGGCCACGGGGCGAAGGCAGCCCGCCCGTGTACCTGTTTACGAAGTTCTTTGCCGGTTCCAATGTGCCAAGGTCCACGGCGTACTGATAGATGTGCTGGATGACCTCACGTATCCGTTGCGCAGTTTCAAGGTTGCCGCGCTCTTTAGGGCGGTGCAGGCATGACACAATTTCCGTAGGCAGAATGGTGTCGATGGGCTTGTCTCCCACCCAAGGAAATACATGAAGTTCCAGGTGCCGGATGATCCTGTGCGAGTACGCATCGGACCAATGCCTGTCTTTGCTAGCGCTCTTGTGCCACGCACGGGCCATGAGTTCGAAAGTTTGAAGGCGGGCGGTCCGGGCCAGTTCTTCCTCGCGGTCACGAACATCCTTGGGGTCCTGACCGTTGGCACGCAGGCTGTTTGCCTCGTTTGCCTTAATACGAGCCTGGGCCAGCGTGACGCCCGGATACGGCCCCATGCCGAGCTTCACCGGCTTGCCGTGTCTCATGTACCGATAGATCCATGCCTTGCCTGTCGCTCGAACGCGCAGGTAAAGGTTGTCGCCGTCGTTCAGCAGATATTCTTTTGGGCCGGGCTTGGCCGCTCTGATCTGAGTCTCGCTCAGTAAGCCCATGACTTGTACCCCCAGAGGCCGTTAATGACGAAACCATTGTGGGGTACAAACTGGGGCACAGACAAACTCGGGATGTAGCGAGGCGCAGTGAGACGTCCTGGGCAGTGAATAGCGCCTAAGACATTGATTTTTTTGAGATTTGGGAGGTTTTGAAGCGTGCTGGAACAGCAGAGTGGTGGCCTGGGGCGGAATCGAACCACCGACACGCGGATTTTCAATCCGCTGCTCTACCGACTGAGCTACCAGGCCA
>JAAZDZ010000026.1 GCA_012512545.1 Alcaligenaceae bacterium
ATGCCATCGAATGCCTGAGCACACACGAGCTGGTGGCTTTTTCCAATACAGGGCGCGTGTATACGGTGGCGGTCGCCAATCTGCCTTCGGCGCGCGGCGATGGCCAGCCCATTACGTCGATGATCGAGATTGAGCCGGGCACGCGCATTGTGCACATGGTGGCCGGGCCTGCGGAAAACCGCTACGTGGTGGCGGCTCAGAGCGGTCATGGCTTTATCGTGCGGCAGGTTGATCTCACCACGCGCCAGCGGGCGGGCAAGCAGTTCTTCTCGCTCGACAAAGGCGGTGTCTGGATGAAACCTTTGCTGCTGAAGCCCGATGATACTCACCTGGCCATGCTGGCCAAACAGGGCCGTTTCCTGATTGTGCCGCTGTCCGAGCTCAAGACCATGACAGGCGGGCGAGGCACGCAGCTCATGGGGCTGGATGCGGGTGATGCGCTGGCGCAATGGGCGGCGATGGGGCCTCAGGGTCTGATCGCCCGGGGCATTTATCGCAGGAAAGAAACCGAGCTTGTCCTGGATATGGAGGCCCTGGCCGATTACATCGGCAAGCGGGCCCGCAAGGGCCGCGCTTTGTCTCTTAAAATTTCTCAACCTAAACTATTGCGGCGTTCATGAGGAATTCCGGCCTGTAGCCATAAAATACAGGCAAAGAACTTTTACTGGATTTATCAGCGATATGAGTTTCAAGGTCACCGTACTGCCCAGCCGGCACGAATTCACTGTTGAGGACGGTCAATCCGTGCTCGACGCCGCATTGGCTGCGGGCATTGTCCTGCCATACAGTTGTCGTAATGGCGCATGTTCGACCTGCAAGGGCAGGGTGGTAGAAGGTTCCTACGAGGGTGGCCCCAATTCCGCCCAGATTGTTTCCGAAGAAGAGCGCGCGCAGGGCTACACCCTGTTCTGCCAGGCCAAGCCACTGACCGACCTCACCATCGAGGCTCACGAAGTGCGCATGGCCAGCGACATCCAGATTCGCAAAATGCCTTCGCGTATCGTGGAAATGGAAAAGGCGGCCGATGATGTCATGGTGCTGAAGGTGCAGCTGCCGGCGTCCGACCCTTTCCGTTACTACCCCGGTCAGTATCTGGATTTCATCCTGCGCGATGGCAAACGCCGCAGCTACTCAATGGCGACGCCGCCTAACGAAGCCAATCTGGTGGAATTGCATATTCGCCATACGCCGGGCGGCGCCTTTACCGACCACGTGTTCGGCATCGGAGCGACGCAAATGAAATTGCGTGAAATTCAACGGGTCGAAGCGCCGCTGGGTTCCTTTTTCCTGCGGGAAAGCGACAAGCCCATTGTGCTTCTGGCCAGCGGAACAGGGTTTGCGCCCATCAAGGCCATGGTCGAGCACATGATTGCAGCGGGTGATAAACGTCCGGTGCGTCTGTACTGGGGCGGCCGCCGCCCGGTGGATCTCTACATGGATGCCCTGGCGCGCGAGTGGGAAAGCCAACAGCCGGGCTTTGAATATATTCCGGTTGTTTCGGAAGCCTTGCCGGAGGACAATTGGCAAGGACGCAGCGGGTTTGTGCATCGGGCCGTCATAGAAGATATCCCCGATCTTTCCGGCTATCAGGTCTATGCCTGCGGCGCACCTGTCATGGTAGAC
>JAAZDZ010000258.1 GCA_012512545.1 Alcaligenaceae bacterium
CTGCAGAGCATCCTCAAACGCCAGGAGGTCGTAGAGGCGCTCGCCCGCAGGCAGTACGAAGAGGACGACCGCTCCAACCTGCTGGAAGGTCTGCTGCACCGCCAGCACGAAAACGAGATCCGGGCGATTATCAACGATCTCCACCCGTCCGACATCGCTTTCATCCTGGAATCGCTGCCCGTACAGGAACGGCAGGCCGTCTGGTACCTGGTCAGCACTGAGCACGACGCCGACGTTCTGCTTGAAGTCGAAGACTGGGCCCGGGAATCACTGATCGAATCCATGGACCACGAAGAGCTCGTGGCCGCCACCGAGCTCATGGATGCCGACGAGATCGCCGATCTCGCCCCCGATCTCCCCCCCGATGTTGTTGCAGAAGTCCAGAAGGGCCTGACCGACCGCGAACGCGCCCAGCTGCTCGAAGCCATGGGTTACCCGGAAGGCACGGTAGGCGCCATCATGGACTTCGAAATGGTGCGGGTGCGCGAGGATGTCACCCTGGAAGTCGTATTGCGCTACCTGCGCCGCCTCCAGGAGCTTCCCGACCACACCGACCAGATCTTCATTGTTGACCGCAACGACAGGCTGCGCGGCACGCTGCCTGTCAGCATTTTGCTGGTCAGGGAGCCCGAATCCCTGGTGTCGGACACCATGCTGACGGAATACCTGAGCCTCAACCCCCTGGATTCCGACGCCGACGCTGCCGGGGCCTTTGAGCGCTACGATCTGGTCTCCGCCCCCGTCACCGACGATCTCGGCCGCCTCATAGGCCGGGTCACCATCAACGAAGTCGTTGACGTCATCCAGGAAGACTCCCAGGAACAGGAACTGTCCCGGGCCGGTCTGCAGGAAGAAGATATCTTCGCGCCCGTCAAGGCGGCTATCCGCAACCGCACCCCCTGGCTGATGATCAACCTCATGACTGCCGCCACCGCCTCGCTGGTCGCCTCACGTTTTGAGCACACTGTCAGCCAGATCGTCATCCTGGCTTTCCTGATGTCCATCGTCGCCGGCATTGGCGGCAATTCCGGCAATCAAACCATGACCATGGTCATCCGCGCCATGGCCGTCGGCCGTGTCACCGGCGCCAATGTCTGGCAGCTCGTGCGCCGCGAAATCCAGGTCACTTTCCTGGTAGGCGCCTGTGGCAGCCTGGTGGCCGCCATCTTCGCCTGGATATTTTCCGGTTCGCTGCCTGTCGCTCTGGTCATGATGGCCGCCATCATCGGCAATATGCTGGTCGGCGCCATCCTGGGCGTTCTTATCCCCATGCTGCGCGTGCGCTTTGGCAAAGACCCCGCCGTCGGCTCGTCCGTTCTGCTTACCTTTGCCACCGACTCCCTGGGCTTTTTCATCTTCCTGAGCCTGGCCACCCTCTTTCTGCTTTAAAAGAAGAAAGCGCAGCGACCCGCCCGCACCGCGTCAGGTGCTTGCCCAAAAAAAGACGGCCCAAAAAAAGGGGCCGCCCAGATCAATGCTTATGGAGCCAGCCGCTCAGGCCAGCTTCCCATGGCAATGCTTGTACTTCTTGCCGCGGCCGCACGGACAAGGCTCATTGCGCCCCACCCGGGGCACCTCGCCGCCCGGCGCCGCAGCGGTTTCATCCAGGCCAGGATCTTCGCCACTCAGCGCGGCATCGTAATCAGAATGGTGGTAGCGCACATTGATGGGGGGTTCCTGTTCCTTGGGCTGCTCAACCTGCTCAGGCGTCTGCACGCGCACCGTCATCAGCACCCGCACCACATCGTTACGCACCCGGTCGAGCATGTCCGAGAACAGGACAAACGCCTCGCGCTTGTATTCCTGCTTGGGGTCGCGCTGCGCATACCCGCGCAGGTGAATGCCCTGGCGCAGATGATCCAGCGCCTGCAAATGGCTGCGCCAGTTGCTGTCAATGGACTGCAGGAACACCGAGCGTTCAAACGGCGCCCAGGAATCGCGACTGACCTGCTCGACCTTGGCATCGTACAGGCGCTTGGCCTCAGCCATCACCCGCTCAAGCAGATCGTCATCGGAAAGGTCGGACTCCTGTTCAAGGATGTCTGTCAGGGCCATGGGAATCGCCCAGTCGGCTTCCAGCGCCGCCTGCAGACCGGCGACATCCCACTGCTCTTCCACGGAGTTTTCAGGAATGTAGTTGCGGAACTGCTCGACAATGGTTGCCCGGATCAGACCGACCACCGTGTCGCCGACATCGGTCGCCTCAAGCACTTCGTTGCGCTGCGCGTACAACACCTTGCGCTGATCATTCGACACGTCATCGTATTCAAGCAGCTGCTTGCGGATGTCGAAGTTGCGGGCTTCCACCTTGCGTTGCGCGGATTCAATCGAACGCGACACCATGCGCGCTTCGATGGGCTCGCCTTCCGGCAGGCGCAGACGCTCCATGATGGCGCGCACGCGATCACCCGCGAAAATGCGCATCAGAGGGTCTTCAAGCGACAGGTAGAAGCGGGAAGAACCCGGGTCGCCCTGGCGCCCTGCCCGGCCGCGCAGCTGATTATCAATGCGGCGCGACTCATGGCGTTCGGTGCCGATGATCCGCAGCCCGCCTGCTTTCTTGACCGTTTCGTTGGCAGGCGCCCATTCGGCGCGTATA
>JAAZDZ010000259.1 GCA_012512545.1 Alcaligenaceae bacterium
GTCCGGTGCCGCGCCCGCCAGGCATCGTTGGTTACCAGAGGCGGCCCATTCATTTACAGGCGCCACTGCGTTCGCTCAGCCTGCTGCTGCCGGAAACGCTGCACATGAGCTGGCAGCGTGTGGTTTTGCAGGTGGCGGTAATGGATCACCCTTCCTTGCGCGCCAGTGGCCTGAGTATTTCATTATCGGGAGTGCTCTATGAAATTGATACCCCTCATTCTGTTGTGTCTTCCCTTGCCGCTGATGCCAGGGGTGGCGTGCGCGGCTGATCAGGCTGCGGCGGGTGAGCATGCCTTCATCACAGTGCGCGAGCTCATGCGTCTTGAAGGCGAGCAAGCGCTTGTGGCGGCGCGTCAGCGGCGGGGGCAGACGGCAGGCGGGCGCCCGGCCATCCAGGCTGAAGCTGAAGGTGGCGCCTCCGGGCGCGCAGATATGCTCCGGCTGATCGGAATCTACGGCGTGGGCAAGCGTCTGTTCGCGGAAGTGCGCAGCGGTTCGCGGGCCTGGGTGTTCATGAACGGACAAAGCCTGCCTGTCGGGCATACCGCAGGCGCTGAGCCTTATCGGCTGAGAGAAGTGGCAGGCGCTTGCGTACGTCTGGAACACCAGGAAACAGAAACCGTTCTGTGTCTGCCGCGTGGCGGGAGGCAGTAATGCTGAAGCGTTTAACCGGGTGGAGAATGGCGGCGTCCCGGGAAGCGGCGCCGGCTCTGAGTGTCCGTGAAGCGTGTGACCTGCCTCGTTATGCCGCAGCCAGCGCAGGCGTCCTGCCGGATACCGAAGCCTTGCTCAGCCTCAAGCCCGCGCTGCGGCGCTCATTGAGTGCCCAGTTTGGCGTGGAGGCATTGGCCGCACGTTTGTGTCCGGTCGAACTGGAAGACAGCTCGGCTGCCATTTTCGCGCTGGCCGAGCATGTCGGCAGCGATCAGGCCGATGAACTGGCGCGCCGCCTTGTGGGCGCGGGCTTCGCCATGGCGGAACCCGCGCGGTATGTGCTGAATGCCAGCCTTTTGCTGGCGGTGGCGCGTGATGCGTTTCGCCATTCGGCAGGGCTGGTCCAGGCTGTCGATGGGCGAGGCGCGCTGGCTGAGGCGTTTCACGAACTGGTCGAATGGGGCGTGGTGAACCGCGCCAGCGACCTGCATTTGAATGTCAATCTGCGCGAGCCTGAATCCGAGGTGAAGTACACATTATGCGGTCGCTATGTAGCGCCGGAATGCTTCCGGCGCATGCCGACGCGCATGTTGATGGAAATGCTTTCGGTGGCATGGATGGATATTTCCGGCGGAAACGGTGCAGTGTTCGACCCCGGTATCGAGCAGCAGGGCAGTCTTTCGCGCAATTATGCGGGCCGGGAAGTCATGTTGCGCTGGGCCTCAATGGCCAGTGAAACCGGGCCAAGCGTGTGTTTGCGCCTGCTGGAGAAAAACCGTCTGGCCAGTATTCCACCGCTTGAGTCCCTGGGCTATCCCCCGGCGCAGATCGCCTTGCTGGAGCAGGCCCTGTGCTCAGGGGGAGGAGCCGTGGTGTTTGCGGGAACCGTTGGGTCGGGGAAGTCCACAACGCTGGCCTCGCTCATTGCGCGGCTGCCAGCGGACCGCAAGGTCGTCACAATAGAAGATCCGGTGGAATACACCATTCCCGGCGCCATACAGAACTCCATCGCCAGGCGGCTGGACACCGACGCTCATGCAGCGTTTGCGACCAAACTGCGGGCGCTCAAGCGCTCTGCCATGAGCGATGTGCTGCTGGGGGAAATCCGCGATTGTGAAACCGGTCTGGCCTTCATGGATCTTGCCGGGTCGGGCGTGAATGTCTATACCACGGTGCACGCGCCTTCGGCTGCTTTCATTCCTGAGCGCATGGCATCCGATTTCATCGGCGTGTCGCGCGATTTCCTCGCCATGCCAGGCACATTGAAGCTTCTGGTGTGGCAGGCTTTGCTGCCTAAATTATGCGATTGCGCCATACCGATGCTGCGCGCAATGCGCGGCAACCGCCATATCGAACAACGCCTGGAAGATCTGAGCGCCGTTTTTTCAGGGCCTGCGGAAGGTCTGCGCCTGCGTAATCCGCATGGCTGTTCCGATTGCCGTAAACAGGGGCTGCCTGAACTCTATGGGTATGAAGGCCGCTCGGTCGCGGCGGAAATGATTGAGCCCCGTTCCCATCCGCATTGGCTTGAGTGGGTGCGGGAACGCGGTCGTGGAGGTCTGCCCGTGCCTGTGCGCGGCGCGATGGCCAGCGCCATGGATGCCGCCTACCAGGGGGTGTTCGACCCGGCTGATATCGAACAGCGTTTCCATCCGTTTTCTGTCGAGGCGCGGCTGCGGGCCAGCGCTGCTCCTGTGCCAGGCGAGGCTGCTGCCGGTGGCCTGGTGGCGGGGCAATCATGAATCGGATTTTCAATCGACGTGGTCCCCGCTCAGGTGGGCGGGCAGCGCCGCGCAATGCTTCGTCTTTCTGGCAGGATTGGCAGCTTGCGCTGGATGCCTGGCATTTCAATCAGGGGCGGCGGGCTTACTACGATTACCTTGGCGCATTGCTGCGGGGCGCAGCAGGAGCGCGCACGCTCAAGCAGATATTCGCTGCCGATGCGCGGCGTTATGGCACGGGTACGCCGCGGGGCCGCCTGTCGCACCGCTGGCTGAATCTTTTCCAGGCCGCTGGCGGAGACCTTTACGCTACCTGGTTCGGCGTGTTTCCCGCCACCGAGCTGGCAGTGTTGCGCAACGCGCAGGAACAGGGCAATGAAACGCTGATCGATACGTTGGGAGAGTTGTCTCGTGTGCTGGGCGTTCTGGAATCGGCCAGGGCGATTCTGCGGGCATCGTTGCTGACTGCCGTGCTGGCCCTGATGGTGATGGTGACGACGCTTCTGGCGGTGCCCTGGTTCACGGTGCCGCGCCTGCGAGGCAGCTTCGAGGTGATTCCTCCCGAATACTACGGGAGCGCCATCCGTTCATTGTTCGAACTTTCCAGTGTGGTGGAGCGGGCGTGGCCGCTGGCGCTTCCGGGGCTGGCTCTGGCACTGTGGCTGGTGTTGCTGTCTTTTGGCAAGTACGTCGGTCACTTTCGCCGGTTCATGGATGTGCTGGGCCCCTGGCGCGTCTACCGGCAGGTTCAGGCGCTGCGTTTTCTTGCTTTGCTGGCCGTTGCTCTGGGGCGTGGTGATCACGGTGCCACGCGTCTGCGCATGGCTTTGTCTGTCCAGTCGGCGGGAGCGACACCCTGGTTGTCCGCGCATGTGGAGTCCATGCTGGGCCATGTGGATTCCGGCAGGACAGGCGCCGCCGTCTTTGACACCGGCCTGCTCGATCCGCCCCAACTCTGGTTTCTCGACGACATGATTGCGGCAGGCGGTCTGGTTGAAGGGCTGCGGCAGTGCAGTGCCTGGGTTGAGCGTCATGTTCTGAGAACCGTGGCGCGTCAGGCGGGCGTCATGCGCTGGTGTCTGCTGTTGTCTGCCGTGGCCGTGGTGTTGTCGGTCGCGTTGTGGCATTACGCGGCGATTGACGATTTGCGTCGTGGCCTGGCTTTGTTCCATGCCAGTCAATAGAACTTTTCAACCCTCCTGAGGAGAATTTCATGTTTATACAAAGTATATTTAATGAAGGAGTGCAGGAAAACTGCCAGGCCAAGAATCAGGTGTCAGGAAAAGAGCGTCGTGAACAAGCCGGGTTTTCCCTGGTCGAGGTCTCGGTTGTGATGGCAATCGTGCTGTTGCTGGCCATTATTGCCATTCCAACCGTCCGAAGCTATGTGATTGAAAGCAAGGTTCCCAGGGTGGGCGAGGAACTGGCCCGTTTTGTGCTGCATGCCAAAGTCAATGCTTCTGACGGCAGCGCCACGCCTTATGGCAGCATAGCCACCGTCAATCTGGCCAATATGCTGCGGGATTCAGGTCTTTTTTCCGTTACCGGCAGCGGGGCGTCGCAGACAGTGCGCCAC
>JAAZDZ010000260.1 GCA_012512545.1 Alcaligenaceae bacterium
CCACAACCGTACCTCGTTCTATTGATTTCATTGGCTTATATAAGAAATGCGAGTTGACCTGCCTGCAACTAGCATATTCCGTGCCATTACCGCACGCTGGACGATGGCTCGTCAACGTCACCCTGCGCGCCATATTCCTCGAGGCGGTTGTAGAGTGTCTTGAGACTGATGCCCAGCATCTCGGCCGCCGCTTTCTTGACGCCGCCACACTGCTGGAGCGTGGCCAGTATCAGTTGCCGGTTCGCGTCGGCCAGCGGCACCCCCACAGGCACCGTGACTTCAGTCCCCCACCCGGTGGAGTGGGAATCCAGGGAGAAAGAATTGAAATTGCCTTCTATCACGTCATCGGCCAGGATATAGCTGCGGTATACATAGTTGCGCAGTTCCCGGACGTTGCCCGGCCAGGCATAGGTGATCATGGCCTGCCTGGCTTCCGCCGCAAAACGCTTGGTTGTGCCGTATTCCCGGTTCAATGCCTGAAGGAAATGATCGGCGATCAATAAGATGTCGCCCTCACGCTCGCGCAGTGGCGGCAGAACGAGCGGAAAGACGCTGAGGCGGTGGTAAAGGTCTTCGCGCAGGGTGCCCTTGGCCACGACCTGCTCCGGGTTGCGGTTGGTTGCGGCGATGACCCGCACATCAGTCACAATCTCTTCGTGGGCGCCCACTCGCATGAAGCGGCCGGTTTCCAGCACCCGCAACAGCCTGACCTGCATCTCCATGGACATTTCCGTGATTTCGTCCAGGAACAGCGTGCCGCCGTGCGCCTGTTCAAAATACCCCTTGTGCTGCCGGTCAGCGCCGGTAAAGCTGCCCTTTTCGTGACCAAACAGCTCGCTTTCAATCAGGTTGGGAGAAATCGCCCCACAGTTCACCGCCATGAAAGGCTGCTGATGCCGGGCACTGGCCAGATGAATCGCTTCGGCAGCCAGTTCTTTGCCCGTACCGCTTTCCCCCACAAGCAGAACGGTGGCCTGGGTAGGCGCCACTTTTTCTACATAGGCGCAAAAAAGCTGTATGGCTGGAGAAGAACCGACAATGCGGGAGAAAGCATTCTTGCCAGGCTCTCCTGCCGGCTTCTTCACCGCAGGGGCGGCGGTTTTGAGTTCGCCAAGAATATTTCGCAAGCGACGCAGAGCGATCGGCTTGGTCAGATAATCGGCTGCCCCGCAGCGTAGAGCCTCGATGGCGCTGTCTACGCTGGAATGCCCTGTAATGAATACAACCTGGCAATCATCCAGAGCCAGCCGTTTCCATAACTCAATGCCATTGCCGTCGGGCAGACTCATGTCAAGCAACAGGACATCCGGCTTATGCCGTTCAATCTGGATGCGGGCTTGCCGGATATCACCCGCCTGCGCCACGGTATACCCTTCTTCAACTGCAATTTCGGCAATAAGCTCACGGATGGCCGGCTCATCGTCGGTAATCAGTAGATGCGGCATAGTTACCTCTAAGGGTTGGAAAAGCCACTGCCCGATTGATGTTACAGGTTTTCCAGCCCTTTCCCCGGTAAGAAAGCATCTCATTTGCAACGATATACCAAACGGCCCCGCTGCCCGGCGCATCCTGTCAGCGCAGGCTCAACCAGGCTTGCGCGGCGGAGTCGGATGGTCGCTCGCGCGTTCGCCCGGGCGCTTGGGTAATTGCTGGTTATCGCGTCTTTGCGGAGGCGGCTGCTGGCCGTGTTCCGTCAGTTCCTCACGCACTTGCTGGCTGGCGATCTGGCCTGCGCTGCCATGCTGATTGCCACGCGCCACTTCACGGGTGTCCGGTTCGGGCGGCGCCTGATCGGCGGCCTCCCCGCGCGCGCCGCTCTCCTGCCAGTGGCGCGGCATATGCTGGACATCTTTCGTAACGTCCCTCTGCGCATTCTTCAATTGCGCCTTTCCGGCGCCGATTCCCTTATCCTGATTGCGTTTTTCTTCTCTATCGGTCTGCCGCATCTCTGGTCTCCTTGAGTTCGGCCTGCACCCGCCGTCATGGCTGGCGGCTGCCTCGGCCCATAATCCCTTGAATTGAGCAAACCCTGTGCCGCGCCCGCTTGCCGACACGGCAAAGCACCGCGTAGAACTTACAAAGACGGGACGGAACTGCTTCTCTCCTTATCTATGCCACAGGGCGGAAAGTCGGCATGAGCTGCTTCAAACGACTTTGAAAAACGTGCGGAGCAGCCCGCAATGCCGCAGCCTGCCTGGCCTCACACATGCCGAAACACAACCCAGACCCGGTTACGAAAAACTGGCACGGTCATTGCGTGAACCTCTTTGCCGATAAACCCCTCGGAAGGAGATGTTGTGGCACAACTTATTCATGAAATGAGGGCCAAGCAGCAGACTACGCTGACGCCCCGACTTCAACAGTCTGTCAAGCTTCTGCAGATGTCCACACTGGATTTCAGCCAGGAAGTCGCCGAAGCGATCGCCAACAACCCTTTTCTGGATGAAGAAGACGGGCTGTCTGCCGAAGAGACTATGACCGACGCCCCTGCCCATGCCGCAGCGCAAGAACCGCCGCCCGCCGATCTGGAAAGCAACCCCCTGCCTGCCTCCAATGCGGAAGACAGCGCAGAGTATGATCAGGTTGTCCAGGCTGACTACGACGCCAGCGCGGAAACCAGCAGCGGGTATTCTGGCGACTACCCCACGAGCCGCCCTGCGGACCAGCCCGAAACCGATGTCGGCCAGTGGGCCCGCAGCGAAACATCCTTACAGGATGCGCTGCGCAGCGACCTGCGCAGCTACCCGCTCAGTGAACGCGACCTTTGCCTGACCGAAGTCATTATTGAAGCGCTCGACAGCGACGGCTATCTGCGCATCCCGCTTGACGACCTGATCAAGAAGGGCCAGTTGGAACCCATGCCTGCAGCCAGCGAATGGGAAACGGCATTGCAGCTGGTGCAGCACTTGGGCACACCCGGAATCGGCGCTCGCAACCTCCAGGAGTGCCTCAGCCTGCAACTGGCCGCCTTACCAGAGGAAACCGAAGGGCGGCAACTGGCGCTGCGCATTGTGGAAAATGCCCTTGAGCGGCTGGGCCGTTGCGATTATGCGGGGCTGGCCCGCTGCCTGAAGGTGTCGGAATCTGCCATCCATCGGGCATGCCTGCTGATTCGCAACCTGGAGCCCCGCCCCGGCGCGCGCTTCAGCAGCGTAGACCCTTCTTGCTATGTCATCCCTGATGTCTACGTGCGCAAAGCGGGGCATTTATGGGTTGCAACATCCAATGACAGCGCTATACCGCGCGCCAGAATCAACACGGTATACGCGCAGCTGTTTCGCCAGAGCCGTTATGATGAACGGCCGCTGATGGCGCAGGCGCTGCAGGAAGCGCGCTGGCTGATGCGCAGCCTGGAGCAACGCAGCCATACCATTACCCGGGTCGCGCAAGCCATTGTGGCGCGCCAGCAAACCTTCTTCGATTATGGCGATGTGGCGCTGCGGCCCATGATGCTGAGCGAAATCGCGGAAGAACTGGGCATGCATGAATCCACGGTGTCGCGCGCCACCAGCAATAAATACCTGGCCTCGCCCCAGGGAATTTTTGAATTCAAGTATTTTTTCTCCCGGGAACTGTCCACGCATTCTGGCGGCACCTGCTCAGCCGTGGCTGTGCGCGCCCTGATACAGGAAATGATTGAAACCGAGAACCCGGCCGCCCCGCTGTCTGACGTCATGCTGGCCCAGCGCCTGGCGCAGGAAGGCGTGCAGGTCGCGCGCCGCACGGTATCCAAATACCGCGCGCAGATCAGGTTTCCGCCTGCCGAACAGCGCCGTCGCCCCACTGCGGCCCTGCAATGAAGAGGCCAGACGGAGGGGTTAACCTTCAGCCTGGCACGCCTGATTCCACGCACGATAGAACGCGCTGGCTTTCAAAGCGGCGCGTGCGCCCATCGACAGGATCTCGAAACTCGATGGCACGCGCCAGGAGCTGCAACGGCCGCTGGAAGTCTTCTTCAATGCGCTCCTCATTGTGCTCGTCGTATGGCTCGGGCGGGTAGAAGCCGTCATTCAGTATCGGCATGCCCAACGCATTCAAATGAACACGCAACTGATGCTTGCGCCCGGTCAGGGGACTGAGCCGCAGATGCGCCAGCCCGCCTGTACCCAGCCAGCGCAGCAGTTCGATGCGGGTTTCGCTGTTGGCCGGGCCAGCCACTTCGTGCATGAGAAACCGCCCCGGCATTTCTTCCATGCGGCTGCGATACACCAGAGGGAATTCGAGGCTGGCTGGCGGCACGGCCACGGCTTCGTATTCTTTGATCACTTCACGCGCCTGGAACAATGCCTGATAGCGGCCCCGGCAGGCAGGATCAGCGCAGAACACGAGTATTCCCGCCGTTTCGCGATCAAGCCTGTGAATGGGAGAAAGCGTTGACAGGCCCAGTTCGTTGCGCAGGCGCACCAAAGCCGTGTGGCGCAGATAACGGCCAGATGGCGTGGTCGCCATGAAGTGCGGCTTATCCACTACAACCAGACGCTCATCGCGATACAGCACCGGCAGCTCAAAAGGCACCGGGACTTCATCAGGCACCTCGCGGTGATACCAGAGCCAGCGACCCGCGCGGTATGGCGTATCCGGGCGCTGGGCGACACCGTGATCATCGACGATGTCGCCCGCTTCCAGGCGGCTGTGCAAGAGCGCCTGCGGCATACGCGGAAAACGCTCACTGAGAAAATCCAGCAGGCGTTCCCACGGCCCTTCCGGCAAGTACACCCGGCTGGGCGGTATGCCGTCGCGTTCAGGCAGCGGCATTCAGCTTGTCGCTGCAGTGGTGGGGGCATCCCCCGAACCACTGCTACGCATACGGCGTCCCTGCAGCGTCCAGATCAACAACAGCAGGGCAAGTGCCGGAATGTAAACCCAGAACGCGGAAGGGCGGCTGGTATTGGAAACCAGGATTTCTTCAACATCCCAGCCTTGTTCCCACCCTGCGCGACGGGCCGGGCTGCCAAAGCGCACAGAGGCGATCTGCGTGAAGTCGCCCATGGACATAATCGTCAGGCCGGAATCCGACAGACGCTGCCGCCCGATATCATCGCCTGTGGCTTCGGTATCTTCGGGTTTATCGGCAATCGCAACGGCAACTGTCTTGCGCAGTTCGTCCCCTTCGATATTCATGCCCGAAAGCACTGCCACAAACCGGCCGTTTTCGGGCAGTTCAGCTGCAATGCTGTAGATCTCGGAGGCAGGCCGTGCCTCATACTTGGGCGCCAGATGGTTCATGAACCAGTCTGGGCGGAACAGCGCAAACGTGACCGCCAGCAGCAGAACGATTTCAAGCCAGGAGCACTTGCTGCGGAACCAGGCCATGGTAGCGGCGGCAAAAGTCATGGACGCCAATGTTGCGCCCAGGACCACCAACACCAGTTCAGCCCAGCCCGACACATCAATGAGCAGCAGCATGGGATTGAAGATGAACATGAAGGGCAGAACCGCAGTACGCATGGCATACGTCACGCCCTGTACACCAGTAGCCAGGGGACTTTCACCTGATATGGCCGCCGCCGCAAATGTAGCCAACCCCACCGGAGGCGTGATGTCGGCCATGATGCCGTAATAGAAGACAAACATGTGTACGGCAATCAGCGGGATCACCATGCCGCTTTGCGCGCCCAGTTCGACCACAACCGGCGCCATCAGGGTAGCCATCAGAATGTAGTTGGCAGTGGTGGGCATGCCCAGGCCAAGAACCAGACAAACCGCAGCGGTGAAGAACAGCATCACCAGCACATTGCCCATGGAGACAAGCTCCACAAAGGCCGTCATGCGCAGGCCCAGACCAGTCAGTGTAATGGCGCCGACAATCAAACCTGCGGTACCGCAGGCAATGGCGATGCCCACCATATTGCGGGCGCCTTCCTGCAAGCCGACCACAGCCTCATAGAAACCCTGCATCATGGGCTCGACGACCGATTGCTTCCTGAAGAAGGCGATGAGCGGCCGCTGGGTGACCATCTGGAACAGCATGGCCATGACAGCCCAGAAAGCCGACAGCCCCGCCGAGAGCTGATCGACCGCCAGGCACCACACCAGAATGCCGATGGGTATCAGGTAATAAAGACCAGCGCGTACAGTAGGCCAGGCTTCCGGGCGCACCGGGTTGGTGACGTTGATATCGGTGGGCAGATCGGGGTGACGCGCGGCAATACGCAGCAGCCACACATACAACACCAGCAGCAGCGCCAGCAGCAGTGGCGTGGCGGCACCGCCCGCCACTGCGCGCACGCCGATGCCTATCCAGTACACCAGCCCCATAACCACCAGCGTGCCCGCGATAGCCATGCCCCACCCTGCGACCTTTTGCAGCGGTGTTTTGGGCGCGCCGGCGGACATCATGGGGTTGATGCCCAGCTTCAGGGCTTCCAGGTGAACAATATAGAACAGAGCCACGTAGGAAATCGTGGCAGGCAGCAGCGCATGGCGGATGATGTCGGTATAGGGAATGCCTACGTATTCGATCATCAGGAAGGCCGCGGCCCCCATTACGGGCGGCATGATCTGCCCATTGACCGATGAGGCGGTTTCAATGGCCCCGGCCCGCACCCCCCCATAGCCCGCTTTTTTCATGAGAGGAATGGTGAAAATGCCACCTGTAACCACGTTGGCGACGGACGAAGCCGAGACGATGCCGTTGACAGCGGAACTGACCACCGCCACTTTGGCCGGACCGCCACGCAGGTGGCCCAGCAGGGCGAACGACACCTGCATCATGTAGTTGCCGGCGCCGCAGCGATCAAGCAGCGAGCCCAGCAGCACGAAAATGAAAATGTAGGATACCGAAACGCCGACCGCCACGCCGTAGACCCCTTCGGTCGTCAGCCACATGTGCGACACCAGGCGCTCAATGGAGGCGCCACGGTGAGCCAGGGCTTCTGGCAGCCACGGCCCCAGGAAGACATAAGCAACGAATACGGTACCCAGTATGGCCATGGGCGCGCCCAACGCGCGACGCGTGACTTCAAGCAGCAGCACCAGGCCGATTGCAGCGCAAACGACATCCGTGGTGGTCGGGATACCGGGCCGCATCGCCAGTTCGGCATAGAAAATATAAAGG
>JAAZDZ010000261.1 GCA_012512545.1 Alcaligenaceae bacterium
TACGTGGCTGGCGAAACTGCTGAGGAAGACCAGCAGGAACACGCTGATGTACACGCCCAGGTAGTTCATCAACAGGCCGCAGAGAACCACGCTGCCCAAGAGGATGAACACGATGGGGAAGTCGAATTTCTCGACCGTGGTTTCTTCGGCCTTCTTGGACGTGGCGCCCAGAGAAACGAAAGCCCCCAGAATGGCCAGGCAGGTTCCCAGCCAGAAGGGAAAGTAGCCGGGCCCCATGCGGGCGGCGGTGCCCATGGAGTATTTGGTTGCGCCCAGGGCGAAACCGACTCCTATGAGCACGAACATGATGCCGGACCAGAAGTCCTGCTGATTTTTGATTCTGATATTCACCAGATGCCTCCTTATTTCAAAGCATCCGGAATAGTAGGAGAGGAGTCTGCCTCGTGACCTATGGTTTCATTACCAACACATTACCGTTCTGTAATGTTGGCAGAAGCAGATCGGCGGCCAGGCCAGGGGCGGCATCACGGAATTCGACATGACCGCCGTGCAATGCCGCAATGGCGCATACGGAAGCCAGGCCCAGTCCGAAGCCCGGCGCTTCGGATTCCAGCCGGTGAAAGCGCGTGCCCAGCCTGGCCAGATGCTCAGCAGGCACGCCCGAGCCGTTATCCCTGACGGTAATGCAGGCCATGTCCTTCCTGTGCGTGACTCTGAGCTCGATATGCGAGCCCGGGCCTGCATACTTGAAGGCGTTGTCCACCAGATTGGTGATGGCGCTGGCCAGCAGGTCGGCATCAGCCTGCACTGAAACGGGTTCCGTGTGGCGGCTCAGAGAAATACTGCTTTCGCTGGCCACGGGTTCGTAGAGCTCGAAAACATCGTTGATCAGGGCCTGGAGCGAAATCACGGAAAACCCCTGGCGCTGCAGGCCGGATTCCGCTTCGGCGATCAGCAGCAGCTTTTCTGAAACATTGATGAGTTCCATGATTTCAGCAGAGGCCGCATCCATGGCGGCGACCAGCTTTGCGGGGTCCTGGCTGCCGCTGCGGGCTTTCTCCAGGCGTCCCAGCACCCGCGCAAGGGGGGTGCGCAGGTTGTGGGCAATGGAGTCCGATACATTCTGCACGCCCGCCATGAGGGTTTCAATGCGGTCGAGCATGTAGTTGATGTCGTATCGTAATTGCACGAACTCGTCGATTTCCGTCGTGTCGGGCACCCGCCGGG
The DNA here is from genome assembly GCA_012512545.1 of Alcaligenaceae bacterium. Taxonomy (GTDB): domain Bacteria; phylum Pseudomonadota; class Gammaproteobacteria; order Burkholderiales; family Burkholderiaceae_B; genus Yanghanlia. The sequence goes on from JAAZDZ010000261.1 coordinate 1,189, forward strand.
TCAGCTCGCCCGTGCCGACGCGCAGGGCCGTGTCGCGTATCGCCTGCACGCGATGCCGCAGTTCACGCCGGAAGATGGTGGTGCCGATGATGACAAGAAACAGGGCGACCAGTGTGGCGGCAATGACGGCATTGCCGATAAGCGCCTGGATCTCCCGCATATCAGCGATGTCGCGGCCCACGATCAGCGTGCTGCCGTCCGGCAGCTGACGCAGGGTGAGCAGGCCGGTGATTGGCATGCCCTGGCGCAGGACGTTCAACAGAATAGGGCTGTCTGTTTCCTTCAGGAGATCAAGGGGCGAGACGGCTTCATCCGTCTCTTCCAAAGAAAAAAGTTCCAGATTGCCAACCAGGCGCAGGCCCGTTGGCGATGACAGCAAATACATTTCGGTATCAATGTCGGTCTGGTCGGACAGCAGTTGCTCGATTTCCTGCTGTAAAGCGAACAGGCCAGACGAGTCATAATGGGCATTCAGCCGGTTGACGGCCAGCATGACCTGTCGGGAGAACTGTATCTGCAATAGATCGACAATTTTGCCGTAGGCGAAGATGAGCAGAAAGGCAGTGGTGCCGGCTGCCAACAGACTGTAATTGAGGGTGAGCCGGAAGGCGACGGAGCCCCACAGCCTGCGCCATTCTGTCAGAACCCGGTTAAACCACATGCTCATCGTCGTCGGCGGGTTTGTCGATATTGCCGTCGGGGTGTGTGGAAAAGCGGTAGCCGACGCCGCGGACTGTGTGGATCAGCTGGGGCGTGAAGTCGCCGTCGATTTTCTGGCGCAGGCGGCTGACCGTGGCGTCAATCACGTTGGTCTGCGGGTTGAACTGGTACCCCCAGACGGCGCCCAGCAACATGGCGCGGGTCAGCGCCTGTTCGGGGTGAGTCATCATGTAGGCCAGCAGGCGGCATTCGCGCGGCTGCAGAGCAAGCACCTTGCCGCTGCGCGTGACGCGCGGAACGGTCAGGTCGTAACGCAGGTCGGCGTATTCAAGCACCCGCTCTGTGCGACTGCTTTTGGAGCGGCGCACCAGTGCCTCGGCGCGTGTCAGCAGTTCGATCAGCGCAAAGGGCTTGGTCAGGTAATCGTCGCCGCCCAGCTTCAGGCCCTTGACGCGCTCGTCCAGCGCGGTGAGGGCGCTCAGCACAATGACAGGCGTTTTTATACCGACGGCGCGCAGCTTGGTGAGAATGGACAGGCCATCCACCTGATTGGGCAGCATGCGGTCAAGAATGATGAGATCCCACGGTTCGGTTGAGGCGCGGTGCAAGCCTTCAACCCCATCGTGACAGATTACGGGCCAATGTCCGAGTTCACGGAAACCGTCCGCGATGTAATGAGCATTTTCGCGGTCATCTTCGATGATGAGGCAATTCCACATCACAGTCGCTTTCTCCTTCGATGATGAGGCCGTCGGCAAGAAGGTAGTTTAGCAACATGGGAAAAAGTCACCCGCGGTCGGCAGCAGGTGGGCGCAGCCAGAGCCGGGCTGACCAGACAAAGGACAACGCCTCTGTCGCGCGTGGCGGCA
>JAAZDZ010000262.1 GCA_012512545.1 Alcaligenaceae bacterium
ATGCCGGCGGCCTGTCGGAATACACCCGCCTATCGGTGGCCAGACAGATATGCGAACCAGCGGCCTACGAGTCGGCGAGCTGGGGCGCCTTCCAGATCATGGGTTTTCACTGGCAGATGCTCGGATACAAGAGCGTGCAGGAGATGGTCGCCGATGCTTCGCGTAGCGAGGGCGCCCAGCTCGGGCAGTTCGTGCGATTCATCCTGGCTGACGACGCGCTGCACAAGGCGCTCAAGGCTCGCAAGTGGTCGGCGTTCGCGAGGATCTATAACGGCCCGGCCTATGCGGACAATCTCTATGACGTGAAGCTCGCCAGGGCGTACAAGCGTTATGCAGAGCCCGTTGAGGTGGCCGCGTGATGTGGGGCCGGCTGGCACCGTACGCGGTCATTGTCGCGCTGCTGGGCGCGGTATGGTTTCTGTCCGACCGCAACACGACGAAGGACGCCTTGCTGGCCGCGCAGGCGCAGATCAACCAGGGCCTGGTCAATAGCCTTGAGGATTTGCACGAGCTGCACGAACAGCACGCCGAGCAGCTGAGCACGCTCATGAACGAACAGCGCAGGGTGGCCGCGACGCATGCGAACCAGTTTGCCAAGTTGACGAGGTTGCAAAATGACGTTGAAGAGATACGCGCTTGGGCTGATCAGCCTCTGCCTGGTGATATTGTCCGGCTGCGCCACCGGGGCGCCGTCACCGGCGCCGCAGCTTATGGTTCAGACCTGTCCGAAGGTGGTGCCTTGCCATTTGACCGCGGTGAACCCGAAGACGAACGGCGAGCTGAACCTCGCCCTCGAGCAGGCATACGCTGACTGGGCTCAGTGCGCCGCGCAGGTAGACATGATCGTGAGGTGCCAGAGTGCTGAAGCCCGCTGAGATTCGCCGTGTCATCACGGCCGCCAATGAAGACCTGCGCCGTGACCCTGACCGCCTGCTAGTCTTTCTCGACGAGGGGCGTGTGGTCTGTCGCGGTGGCAGAAACCTATCGTACGAGTATCAGTACACCCTCAACATCATCGTCACCGACTATCCCCACCACGCCGACCGCATCATTTTGCCGGTGCTGGCCTGGCTGCGCCGCCACCAGCCCGACCTTTTCGAGAACTTCGACAAGAGCAACGAGGCGATCCGGTTTCAGGTCGAGCTGCTGAATCAGCAGACGGCCGATATTTCTCTGGAGATCGATCTATCCGAGCGCGTCATCGTCACGCAAGCAGGCGATCGGCTTATCGCGCAGCATCAGATCGCCGACGAGCACCCGGACCTGCCGCGCGAGATGATCCAGGTCGAAGTGATCAACCGCAAGACCAACGAGACCCTCGGCACCTATTGCGTCGAGGCCTGGAATCCGACACAGTTCGGCTATGAGTGATTTTTCTGAACTGGATGACTGGCTGCAGCTGCTGCTTTCGCGCCTATCGGCGCCGCAGCGCCTGCGCGTCAATCGTCTGGTGGCTCAGCGCCTGCGGCAGATCCAGCGCGACCGGATTGCCGCGCAGAAGAATCCCGATGGGACAGCCTTTGCCCCCAGGGCGCCGGCCTTGCGCCAGCGCAGTGGCGCCATCGCGCGCCGTGGCACCATGTTCAAGAAGCTCAGAACGGCGCGGCACATGAAAATCAAAGCCACGAGCGACGAACTGTCGGTGGGCTTTTCCGGCCGGTCTGGCGTCATTGCTGCGATACATCACTACGGCGAAAGTCGCTCCGCCGGTCGCGGCCGCAAGTACCAGACCCCGTCCCGCCGCCTGCTTGGCTTTGCCAGCTCCGACCTGGCCGAGATCGCCGACATCTACCTGCTGGCCATCTCGACGCTAGAGTCGAGTTAGGTAAGGCGCATAGCCAATGTAAGGCCGGGGATATCCTCTTCGCATGCCGCCATTATTGCGGCATGAATCCCGACGACATCTACAGGCTGCTGCAAAACCTCATACGCCTGGGCACCGTGGCCGAAGTTCGGCACACCCGCCCAGCGCGTGTGCGCGTGCAGACAGGCGACCTTCTGACGGCCTGGTTGCCGTGGGTGGAGTTGCGCGCCGGTGACACCACCACATGGAACCCCCCGACCGTTGGAGAGCAGGTCGTTCTGCTGAGCCCGGGCGGCGACCTTGCGTCGGCCATCGTCCTGACCGGTGTCGACCAGGACGCAGTCCCGCATCCATCCGACAGCAGCGACGAAACCGTAACGCTCTATCGGGACGGCGCCCGCGAGGCATACAACCATGCCACCGGCGCCATGACGATCACAGGCATCAAGTCTCTGTACGTGGAGGCTGCCGAGAGCGTGCATTTCAAGACCCAACAGATCACGCTGGACGCGCCGCAGAGCACGTCCACCGGCAAGCACACGGTCGAGGACCTGCTCAGCTACCTGGCCGGCATGGCGGGCAAGAACGGTAAAGGCAACAGCACCGCGATCACGGGCGACATCACGCACGTCAGCGGCAATCTATCGTCGAACGGTGTGGTGGTGCATCTGCATGTCCACACCGGCGTTCAGCCAGGCGGCAGCAATACCGGGGGGCCTGCGTAATGAGCGTTGGAATGCACACCAGCACCGGCCAACAGCTGGGCGACCTCGATCACATTCGTCAGTCCATCGGCAAGATCCTTTCCACGCCTATCGGCACCCGCGTCATGCGTCGGTCCTTTGGCAGCATGCTGCCCGAGCTGCTCGATCACCCACTAACGGAACAAACGGCCGTCCAGCTTTACGCGGCTACCGCGACGGCGCTGCAGCTGCATGAGCCGCGCTTTCGCCTGACCCGCGCTCGCCTGGACATCGACGCAAGTCAGAAGGGCCGCGCCACCCTGGAGATCAGCGGCGTGGCGATCCTGCGCAATCGCCAGCAGACAGTCAATTTCACGGTGCCGGTGGCAGGCACAGGACCCGCATCATGAGCCAGATCATCGACCTATCCCGTTTGCCGAGCCCCCAAGTCGTTGAGAATCTAGACTTCGAGACGCTGCTCGAGCAGAGAAAGCAAGCGTTTCTTGATCGTGTGCCCTCAGACCAGCGCGAGGATTTCGAGCAGACCATAGCGCTCGACTCCGAACCCGCCTCGATGCTGCTGCAAGAAGGCGCCTATCGCGAAATGTTGTTGCGACACCGCATCAATGAGGCCGCCCGGTCGGTGATGCTGGCGTATGCGACCGGCGCTGATCTTGATCAGATGGCTGCGAACCTTGGGGTGTTCCGGAAGCTCATTTCCCCAGAGGACCCGACCACCAGGCCACCGACCCCGGCGGTGTACGACTCAGACGATAGCTTTCGGCGCGTCGCGCAGCTCGCCCTCGAGGCCACCACGGTGGCCGGGTCGCGCCAAGCGTACACCTTTCACACCCTGAACGCGCACGCCGATGTGGCGGACGCCTTCATCGACCCCGACGCGTCGTCCGGTGAGGTGCGCGTTGTGGTCCTATCCCGAACCGGCGATGGCCAGGCCGCGGCCGACGTGCTGCTCGCCGTGCAATCAGCATTGAGCGCAGACGACGTCAGGCCCCTGAACGACACCGTCATCGTCGAATCGGCAGAGATCGTTCGCTTCAGCGTGAATGCGACGCTTCACATCGCCACGGGCCCGAGCGCCGCGCAGGTGATCGCCACGGCGCGGTCCAGCCTCGAGCGATATCTGATCGACGAGAGGGGGATTGGTCGCAGCATCCCTCTTTCCGGCATTTACGCGGCGCTGCACCATCCCGGCGTGACGCGAGTTGAGATCGTGGAACCCGCCGCCGACATCCTGTGCGGCCCGGACGAGGCCGGCTACTGCGCTGCCATTACCTTGGCCAGGGCGGAGGGCGACTGGTGAGTACAGACATCCTCCCGCCCAGCTCGAGCAGGACGGAACGAGCGCTCGCCGCCGCCGCAGCGCTGCCCGTCGAGGGTCTGGATGCCAGCGTTATCGGCGACCTGTGGAATCCCCATAAATGCCCGGCGCATTTGCTACCTTGGCTGGCCTGGGCGTTCTCTGTCGACATGTGGGATGACGCGTGGACCGAAAGCAGAAAGCGCGAGATCGTCGCGGGCTCCCTGGCCTGGCACAGAAAGAAAGGCACACCCTGGGCGCTTCGCCAAGCGCTGGCAGCTGTCGGCTACCCGGTCGTGAACCTAATCGAGTACCGCACCTATTACCAGGAGTGGATCGAGGCCGGTGGTAGGACGCTGGACGGCTCGTGGACCCTGGGCGAGGACATCCACCTTGACCCGCCCGCTGGGGCGCACGCAGATATTCGCAGAATGGCACTGTCGCACTGGGCCGAGTATGCGATCAAGATCAATACCGTCGATTCCCCGTGGGGACGCGACGCGCAGCGCTTGATCAGGAGCACAGCGCAAGAATACGCGCCGGCCCGAAGCCGGCTGCGATCCATCATCATTACCGGCGCCGCGAGTTTCGATAGCCGCATCCAGTTGACCGAAGTGCGCCAGCGCGGGCGCATCCGTTTCGACAAATGCAAGCGCACCCCCGTACACCGGTGGCGCACGCTGGACGGCTGCTGGACGCTATCCGCCGGGTATACCCCCCGCCGGCTGAACGGTGCCTGGGATCTGGCCGGCGATATCCGCCTGACCGGTGAACAGCCCACCGGGCCGGCGCTGGATTCCGCCTTTTCCACGATCAATACGAAAACACGGTCGGTGTTCCCGGTGCAAGGCGGCGGCGGCGATCGGCTGTCCGACCCGGGCCTGCTGGTCACGCCCGCCAGGCTGGACGGATCCCGCACGCTGGACGGTCGCAAGACTTCCGGCCATTGGAAGACCGACGGGACTTGGTCGCTTGATTACCCGACGCTTTCCACGATCGGACTGCGCCGGCTCGACGGCACTTGGAACCTAGGCCGCACCGAAGGCCGGCCAGGTGTTTGGTTTACAGGAATTGCCACCACCCGACGCGGTGGCGTTGTCACTCGCGAGGTTATTTGATGCCCACCAACAGTATTGCCGCAACGATCGCGTATCGAAGCGCCGTAGCCCTGGCAGTTGCCGGCGCAGCCCCTCAGCCGGTCGCCGCTTATGTGGCCTTCGGTTCCGGCGATCGCCCCTACTCGCCAGACTCTGACGAAGACCTGCAAGCGGAGTTTCACCGCGTGATTGCGGAAGCCAGCGCCAGCGGCCCCACGCTTACCGTGCGGGGAACACTGCTCGGCAGCGCAGCGGGCTCGCACGTTCTGCGAGAAGTCGGCGTGTTCGCCAACGACGGCACCTTGATGGGTCGCCGCGTGGTTGCGCCAAAAGAGTTCGAGCCCGAGACCGAGTTCGAGGTCGACCTAGTTTTCGAGTATTGATTTCAAAGGAGCTATTAGATGTCCACCAAAATTACGCCTAGTGCTAACCCTAAGTTCACCCCCGAGGTGCCCGCGCTGACCACTAACAGCGTCGCGCACCCCGATACCTGGAACCCCATTCACCAGACCCTGCTGGACAACACCGTCGCAGTCAGGGACGGCCTGCTTGAGGCGGTCGACGAAATCGACGGCCTGGGCGACCGCGTTGGCGAAATCGAGCAGACCAGCTCGAACGGCGTGCAGCGCGCCGTCAAACTAGACTGGTTGTACCGCGACAACCGGATCGCGCACGAACTGTGGGCCCCTGGCTTCACGTTGATCGATGCCATTGACACGCCGATCATCGAAGGCGTTGCCGGCGACGACTCGGTCGACGTGCAAAGCACTGCTCAGCTGCTGGTCGGCGAATACTACGTGCTTGCCCAGGATGTAGCGGGCGCTGGCATCGGCGATGACGAAACCGTACGCGCCAGCGAACTGATCCAGTGCTCGGCCATTCTTTCCGATAAGCGAATCCGCTTGGCCAACAACTTGACGCGCAGTTTTACGGGTGGCGTGCTGACGCGCTGTTCACTGCACCAAGTCGGCGCGGCATACGCTGAAGGCAGCGTCGGCGATATCTGGCTTTCCAAGCCCATCAATATCGGCAACGACGCGGAAGGCGGCGCGGTCGTCATTCGTCGCACTCTGAACTCTGGCCTTGCGCGTCTCTACTTCCGTGACAGCCTTAATCAGAGCTGGGTTGAGCGCAAATGGTCGATGCGTCGACAGGGCGGCGATATTCCCACCGGCTTTGCTGATTACGAGTACGCCTTGCCTATGCGCGGCGACGGCTCTCTACGCGTGGACGTGGAAGGCGAGCCGATGGTTCTGCAGCACATCGTTTCCATGTCGGCGGGTACCGGCCTTGGCGGCTTCGCCAATCCTGAAATGCGCCCGGCGACCCCCGTTATCACGGCACCCGGCAATGGCGCGACCGGAATTATGGAGCGGCCAACGCTCGCGATTATCGACTACGCCAGCCCGGGCGGAACCCAGCAGGCCGGCATTCAGTTCCAAGTTTCCACGTCTTCGAACTTCCTAACCATTCATCACGATTCGGGCACCCAGGCCGCTGGCTTGTCGTACTCGATGCCCGCCGCCGTGCTGCAGCTTGATACCACCTACTACGTTCGTGCGCGTGTTGTGGACTCCGCCGGCCTCGTTTCTGATTGGAGCGCCGCATCCAGCTTTACAACCGACGTATCGTTTTCTTATGTTTCGGCTCCTACTCTCGTATCCCCCGCCAACAATGCGACCGAAGTGGGCGAAACCCCCACGCTTCAAACTGGCTCATTCTCCACTGTTGGCGGCGAAGATACGCACGCGGCCAGCCAGTGGCAAATCCGCGCCGCATCCGGCACTTGGGCTACCCCTGTTTGGGATTCTGGTGAAGACGCGGTAAATCTGCTGTCCAGGGTTGTTCCTGCTAATGAATTGGACGCCGGCGGTACGGTGTACTTCATTC
>JAAZDZ010000263.1 GCA_012512545.1 Alcaligenaceae bacterium
CAACGAGACGGACGAGGAAGACGAACGCAAAGCCAAGGAGTTCATGGATGAATAACGTGACCGAACCACGGACGATCCAGCGCTATTCCACCAGCCAGCGCATCAATCACTGGATCATCGCCATTACTTTCGTCCTGCTGGCTGTTTCAGGGCTGGCCCTGTTTCACCCTTCGTTCTACTGGATGAGCAATCTGCTGGGAGGCGGTGTCTGGACACGCATTCTCCACCCCTTCATCGGGGTGGTGATGTTCTTGTGCTTCTTTGTGTTCGCCGCCCGCATGTTCACGCATAATTTCATTCAGAAGCGAGACCTCGAATGGGTGCGCCGGGCGCCCGAAATGCTCAATCTGAAAGAAGAAAACCTGCCTGAACAAGGCCGTTACAACGGCGGACAGAAGCTGCTGTTCTTCACGCTGATTTTCCTCATGCTGGGCCTGCTTGCCACAGGCGTAGTCATGTGGCGCTCATACTTTTCGTATTTGTTCCCCATTGAGCTCATCCGCGTGGCCAGCCTGTTGCATGCTTTCTTCGGGTTTGCCATCATTTGCGCAATCATCATGCATATTTATGCGGGCATCTGGGTCAAAGGTTCAGTCAAAGCCATGACTCGCGGCACCGTGACCCACGGCTGGGCCTGGAAACACCATCGCGCCTGGCTGCGCGAAATACGCGATACCCCGACGCACGAAAAATAAACCGGCAAACGCCCTTGCAGTGCTTTACCCGCATGGCTGCCCCAGGCATTATGCTCAGGGCAGCCATGTTTTTCAGGAGAACCCATGGTGCAGAGAATCCTTGAGCGCGGCGAAATCGAAAGCCTGGATCACACCTCCATACCCCGTCTGCGGCAACCTGTGCGTGCTTCGGTGTTCGCCGACCGCGCAGCACGGCTGCGCCAGTTGGCGCAGGATCATCCCCTTTCCAGCTATCTGCTGCTGATGGCGGCCCTGGCCGATGCCCAGCAGCATGCGCTGCGTGATTGCGCCCTGCCAGGAGCAGAAAAAGGCCGCATCGAATTGTCGCAGGCGCATGGCATGCCGCCCCTGCAGGCCACAGGCTGGGAACGCGCCCCTGGCTGGCGCGATATTCTCAAAGCCCTGCTGGCGCAATTATCCAGCGCACCCGGCCTGCCCCCCGAGGCCGGGCAAGTCATCCAGTCACTTGAACAGCGCCTGACCAACCACCCCGAAGCCATCGAAACCCAGGCCGATGCCCTGCTGGCGGAACGCGAAAACGATGTCGATGCCGCCAGCGCGCCTTTCATCATGGCAGCGCTGCAGGTGTACTGGACCAGTCTGGCCGCCGATTTCAACGCAGGCGATCTGCCTGTCGTCAGCCCCAAGGGAGTCTGCCCCTTGTGCGGCAGCCTGCCTGTCGCCAGCATCGTGCGCGTAGGCGGCCAGGCCGATGGCTGCCGCTACCTGTGCTGCTCGTTGTGTTCGAGCGAATGGCATCTGGTAAGGGTGACCTGTTCACACTGCGACGACACCAAAAGCATTGCCTTTCATCAGATTGAAGACGGCCCGGAAGGCATCAAGGCGGAATCCTGCGACAACTGCCAAACCTACCGAAAAATCTTCTACCAGGAAAAAGTCCTCAATGCCGATGCCGTGGCGGATGACCTGGGCAGCCTGACACTGGACATGCTCATGGGTGAAGCGGGATACTCACGTGCCAGCGGCAATCCCTTGCTCTGGCAGAACGAGCAAACCGAAGAGTCATGACCACACCACCCGCAACACTTGGCACGACCGTAGAAAACAAGCCTGCGCGCGCAGCCGAAATTCCTTCTCTGGAACGGCTGCTGAGCGCGGCAACGGCCCAGACGCTGATCACCGAAGTCGGCCGCAGCCGGTTAGCGGCAACCTTGCGCCAGGTGCTGGACGAATCGCGCAATCAGGCGCTGGCAGGCGAACTCATGCTGGATGCCCTGGCCGAAACCCGCCTTCTGGAACAAGCCCGCGCCCGCCTGGCCGCGCAGGACGCCCCCCGGCTGCGCGCCGTCTACAACCTGACGGGCACCGTGCTGCACACCAATCTGGGCCGCGCCTTATTGCCTGACGAGGCTGTGCAGGCTGTCGTGCAGGCGCTGTGCGCGCCCGCCAATCTTGAATTCGACCTGGCCACCGGCAAACGCGGCGACCGCGACGATCTCATCGAAGACCTGTTGCGCGAGCTCACCGGCGCCGAAGCCGCCACCGTGGTCAACAACAACGCGGCGGCTGTGCTGCTCATGCTCAATACCCTGGCCAATCGCCGCGAAGCCATTGTGTCGCGTGGCGAACTGGTGGAAATCGGCGGCGCATTCCGCATTCCAGACATCATGCAGCGCGCGGGCGCCCGCCTGATGGAAGTCGGCACCACCAACCGCACTCACCCGGCCGACTACGAAAACGCCATCGGCCCGCGCACCGCCATGCTGATGAAAGTGCATTGCAGCAACTACGCCATCACCGGCTTTACCCACAGCGTCGGTCTCTCTCAAGTGGCAGAAATCGCGCGGCGCCACAACCTGCCTACAGCGGTAGATCTGGGCAGCGGCACCCTGGTGGATCTCACCCAATGGGGCTTACCGCGCGAAGACACCGTGCGCGACACTGTCAGCGCAGGCGCCGACATCGTGACTTTCAGCGGGGACAAACTGCTGGGCGGCCCGCAGGCCGGGCTGATCGTCGGCCAGGCCGACCTCATCCGAAAAATCAAGAAAAACCCGCTCAAGCGCGCGTTGCGTGTGG
>JAAZDZ010000264.1 GCA_012512545.1 Alcaligenaceae bacterium
CGCCCCTTCCAGAATGACGATTTCGCTGCCCTGGTTGACCTTGTCGCCCAGATTGACGCGAACTTCCTTGACCACGCCGCCATGAGAAGACGGCACTTCCATGGAAGCCTTGTCGGACTCCACCGTGATCAGACTTTGCTCCGGCTCGACCTGATCGCCCACCGACACCATGATTTCAATGACTTCGACATCGGTAGCATCGCCGATATCCGGCACCACGACTGTGGCGCGCTCAGCCTTGCCCGCAGCGGCAGGAGCTGCAGGAGCGGCAGCGGGCTGAGCCGCAGCCTTGGCGTCGGCGCCCGCCAATTCCAATATGACGGAGCCTTCGCTGACCTTGTCGCCCACCTTGACTTTCAGCAGCTTGACCACACCAGCGGCTGTGGAAGGGATTTCCATGGAAGCCTTGTCGGACTCCACAGTGATCAGGCTTTGTTCCTGAGTCACGGTATCGCCTTCCGCCACCAGCACCTCAATGACATCGACTTCCGCTACGTCGCCGATATCCGGTACTTTGATTTCAATGATATTGCTCATCGTACTGTCTCCCCTCAGGCGTACTGCGGATTCGCTTTGTCCGGATTGATGCCGTACTTCTTGATGGCCTCGCTGACTTTGGACAACGGGATGGAACCTTCGTCGGCCAGGCTGCGCAAAGCGGCCAGCACCACGAAGTGGCGATCGACCTCAAAGTGTTCGCGCAGCTTGTAGCGGAAATCGGAACGCCCGTAGCCGTCTGTGCCCAGCACGCGGTATTCACGCCCTTTGGGAATGAACTGGCGGATCTGCTCGGCATAGGATTTGACGTAATCGGTGGATGCCACAATGGGGCCTGCCGAGCCTTCAAGCTGCTGTGTGACATAAGGCACGCGCGGGTTCGGATCTTCAGGATGCAGCAGGTTGTGACGCTCGCAATCCAGGCCCTCACGCCGCAGCTCGGTGAAGCTGGTGGCGCTCCAGACATCAGCCGCAACGCCCCAATCCTGTTCGAGCAGCTTCTGGGCTTCGATGACTTCGCGCAAAATGGTGCCCGAACCCAGCAGTTGCACGCGCTGCTTGCCTTCGCCGCCTTCCTGCAGGCGATAGATGCCACGAATAATGCCTTCTTCGTCGCCTTCCTTGATGCCCGGGTGGGCGTAGTTCTCGTTCATTACCGTGATGTAGTAATAAACGTTTTCCTGGTTTTCCACCATGCGTTTAAGGCCATCGTGAACGATGACGGCCAGTTCATGCGCGAAGGTGGGATCGTAGGATACGCAGTTGGGAATCAGGCCGGACATGATGTGGCTGTGGCCGTCCTGGTGCTGCAAGCCTTCGCCATTCAGCGTCGTGCGCCCGGCGGTACCGCCCAGCAGGAAGCCGCGCGCCTGCATATCGCCGGCCGCCCAGGCCAGATCGCCCACCCGCTGGAAACCGAACATCGAGTAGTAGATGAAGAACGGAATCATGATGCGGTTGTTCGTCGAGTACGACGTCGACGCGGCGATCCAGGAACTGAATGCCCCCGCTTCGTTGATGCCTTCCTGCAGAAGCTGGCCGTTCTCGGTTTCGCGGTAGTACATGACCTGGTCTCTATCGACCGGCTCGTACTTCTGCCCTTCGGGCGCGTAAATGCCGATCTGGCGGAACAGACCTTCCATGCCGAAAGTGCGGGATTCGTCGGCCAGAATGGGCACGACGCGAGGCCCCAGCTGCTTGTCGCGCAGAATCTGGTTCAGAATGCGCACAAATGCCTGGGTGGTGGAGATTTCGCGCCCTTCGGCGGTGGGTTCCAGCACAGGCTTGAAGATTTCCAGCCCGGGCACCGGCAGCGATTCGTCGGCTTTGGCACGACGGCGCGGCAGGTAACCTCCCAGCGC
>JAAZDZ010000265.1 GCA_012512545.1 Alcaligenaceae bacterium
CATGCTCTCCCAGCAGATGACCCGCCGCTTCGCGCATGCGGTTCAGTTCGAGCGGCCGGTGTATCCAGCCTGTCTTGCCATGCAGTATCGGACTGGCGACTCTGTGCGAACGCAACAGATATACATAACTGCGCGAACGCGCGGAGAAACGGGCGTGAAAATCATCGGCAACCTGACAGGCCCATTGCACGCGAATGGAGGGCGGCAGCGAGGCGTTAAGCCCGCGAGTCCAAGATTCCATACGCCGCTCAACGGGAGAATCCAGATGCACGACTTGTTCCAGAGCATGAACACCGGTGTCGGTGCGCCCCGCGCATATGGTGGCTACGGGCTGCGCCAGAAAGGACGCCAGAGCAGCCTCAAGGCGATCCTGCACAGTGCGGCCTCCCGGCTGGGTCTGCCACCCCTGCCAGGGAGAGCCGTCGTAGGCCAGGCCCAGAGCAATGCGGGCCATGTTTCAGCTGCGGTGGCGCGCCCCGCCCGCCGGCGGCGTGCCAAGGTCGAGATCAATCTCGCGCAGCTTGTCTTGCAACATGGAATCCGTGATAGGGCTGTCGCTTTCAAAAACGTTGCGCTTGGCAGCGCTGGCACGGCGCAGTACCCAGACGACAAGCAGCACGATGAATGCCAGCCCGCCGCCCATGATGGCAAGCATATTTTCCTGGAACCACGACACTTTTTTATCTGTCCTGACGGGTGATGTTGATGAACTGAAAGCGCCGTCTTGCGCCTGGCTGCCTGGTGTTGCGGCAGCGCCACTGGAAGGAGCAGCGGCGGCAGTGGAAGCCGGCCCGCCAGCAAGCGGCGGCGTCGCACCTGCACCTGTCGCGGGCGCTGTGGAACTGGCTGCGCCGTCCTGGGCACCTTCTGTGGCTAGCAGAGTATCATCGCCTTCGGATTCCACCAGGCTCATGACCTCTTTGATGGCTTCGCTGACGCTGCGCGCGCCTTCCAGGGCGGCTTCTGCCGCCACATGGCCCTGCTTCTGCAAGGCTTCGTTCAAGTGCCTGACATTGTCTTCCAGCTCAAGAATGCGCTGCTGTGATTCCTGCACATTTTTCCTGGTGGCTGCCTGGTCATCGGGGTGGCCAGCAATGGCGCCTGATTCAACGACTGTGCTGCCGGAAGCGGCATCGGAGCCAAATGCCGGGCCCCCACTGCCTGCTGCATCGCCTGCGACAGCGATGGGAGCATGACCGGCCACGGCATCAGACGCGATAACGCCGGAAGAGGCCAGCAGATTGACGGCGGCCTCCCCATTGCCCTGGACGCCCTGAGCGCTCAACGCCGCGGCGCTGCCTGCCGCCCCATTGGCAGCCGGGGCACCGGGCGCGTGACCGCCACCGTTCTGTGCAGCCAGAGCCGATGCGGCAACGCCTCCCGTCCCCCCTTGAGAAGGAGTGGAGCCCGCACCTGCCCCGCCTGACAGGCGCAACAAATCGCCGCCGGGGGTTGAAGGCTGCGCGCTGGCAGACTGATCAGCTGCCGAAGCCATTTCCAGCACACCGCCTTGCGTCGCCTCGCCCACGGTGGAAACCGAAATGGCATCGCCTGCCGCCCCACCTCGCCCAAAACGGGCAAAGGCTTGCGCATGCTGCTGAAAAACACGACGCGCCTCGCGATCAGACAGCGCGGTGAGGACATCCATATCGGGCATGGTCAGGGTAGCGCCTGCCTTCACCAGATTGACGTTGTCCTGGATAAACGCCTGCGGGTTGGAGCGCTGCAGAGCCATCATCATCTGATAGACGGTGACACCCTGCACGGCATTGCGCTGCGCGATGGCGAACATAGTGTCGCCGGCGCGTACGGTAATCGCCCGGCCCGCCGCCGCATGGCTGCCTGGCGCAGTTTGCGAGGCAGACACAGCACCATCATCAAGAACACGAAGACGACGGTCATCCTGGACGCCGACCCGCTGTACCGCATGCCTGTCGGCGTGCGCCAGCAAGCTGACCTGGTAGCGTTGCTGGCCCGATGCGCTGCGAACATCGAGCAGCACATCGACAATGGGATGGTCGGACACCTGATCGGAACGAAGCTGAATAACCTTGGTGTCGGGGCGATAGCCATCAAGCAGCGCCAGCCGCATGGATTCGAGCGCCACGGGTGGCGTCATGCCTGCCTCGCGCCAGGCTTCAACAGGCGCAGGCGATGCCCGCAGGCTGTTGATTTCCTGCTGCGTAAGCTGGCTGACGGGTATTTCGAGGTGCAACGGCTGATCAGGCGCTGAAACAATGCGCGAATGTCCGAACGTGGCCGCCTGGGCCACAGACAAACATAGTGATGTCGCAATAAGGGAACCCAGCAAGGTGCGGGTAAACTGCCCCATCCCCGAGGAACGGGCCCCGGGCGCCAACCCATGGCTGACTTGAGTGGCCGGAGCGACCGGACCTGAACCGCGATGCGACATCAGCATATTCTTATAATTCACCAAGAGCTATGCGCAACATGCGCCGCAGAGGTTCTGCGGCACCCCAAAGCAATTGATCACCTACCGTGAAAGCACTGAGATACTCAGGGCCCATGGACAGCTTGCGCAGGCGCCCCACGGGTATGTCGAGCGTACCGGTGACAGCTACCGGCGTCAAATCCCGCATAGTGGCTTCGCGCTCATTGGGCACGACTTTCGCCCATTGCGAACCTTCGTTCAGAATATCGGTAATTTCATCGAGCGGCACATCGCGCTTGAGCTTGATTGTCAGAGCCTGGCTATGGCTGCGCATGGCGCCGATGCGCACGCACAGGCCGTCGATGGGAATCGGCTTGCTGCCAGAGGTTTCGTTGCGGCCCAGGATTTTGTTGGTTTCGGCGCCCGCCTTCCATTCTTCGCGCGACACGCCATTGCCGAGATCGGTATCGATCCAGGGAATGAGGTTGCCGCCCAGGGGCACGCCGAAATGGTCAGTTGGCAAAGCTGTATCTTTTTGTGTTGCAAGAACGCCACGGTCGATTTCAAGAATGGCGGATGCGGGGTCTTCCAGCAACCCTTTCACAGACGTATTGAGCAGACCAAACTGGGTGAGCAGTTCGCGCATGTGCTGCGCGCCGCCGCCCGAAGCGGCCTGGTAAGTCATGCTGGTCATCCAGTCGATGAGATCGTGGCGGAACAGGCCAGCCAGGCCCATCATCATGCAGCTGACCGTGCAATTGCCGCCGACAAAATCCTTGACGCCACGCGCCAGCGCAGCATCAATGACATCGCGGTTGACCGGGTCGAGCACGATGACGGAATCGTCTGCCATGCGCAGTGTGCTGGCCGCGTCGATCCAGATGCCCTGCCAGCCAGCCGCGCGCAGCTTGGGGTAAACAGCAGACGTGTAGTCGCCGCCTTGCGCCGTCACGATGATGGGCAACTTGCCGAGCGCTTCGATATCGTAGGCATCCTGCAGGGGGCCTGCGCCGTCCGCCCACCGGGGTGCGGCACCACCGGCATTGCTGGTGGAAAAGAACACCGGATGGAAAAGAGAGAAGTCTTTTTCGTCGAGCATGCGCTGCATGAGGACGGACCCGACCATGCCACGCCAGCCGACCAGACCTACAGATTGGTTCATGATGCTGTCGCTTGAAATAAATAAATTTTTGAAGGTGAATGCACCATTTTATGCCAATGCCTTCAGAACGGCGTCACCCATTTGCCTGGTGCCCACCAATTGGCTGCCTTCTTCATGGATATCGGGAGTGCGCAACCCCTGCTCCAGCACCTTTTGCACCGCCGCTTCGATGCGCAGCGCCTGCTCGGGAAGATCCAGCGAATAGCGCAGCAGCATGGCGGTTGAGAGAATCATGGCCAGGGGGTTGGCCTTGTCCTGACCGGCGATGTCCGGCGCGGAGCCGTGGCTGGGCTCGTACAGCCCCTGATTGGAGGCATTGAGCGAAGCCGATGGCAGCATGCCAATGGAGCCTGTCAGCATGGCAGCTTCATCCGACAGAATATCGCCAAACAGATTGCCGGTCACGACCACATCGAACGCCTTGGGGTCGCGCACCAGCTGCATGGCGGCGTTATCGACATACATGTGGGAGAGTTCCACATTGGGGTATTCA
>JAAZDZ010000266.1 GCA_012512545.1 Alcaligenaceae bacterium
CGGCGGACTGATCGATCTGTTCCCCATGGGCTCGGTCGTGCCCTATCGCCTTGATCTGTTTGACGACACGATTGAATCGATCCGCGCCTTCGACGTCGATACCCAGCGCAGCCTGTATCCGGTCAAAGACATCCAGCTTCTGCCCGGGCGCGAATTCCCCATGGACGAAGCCGCCCTCAATCAGTTCCGGGCGCGTTTTCGCGAAGTCTTTGAAGGCGACCCTTCGCGCGCCCTGCCCTACAAGGATATTGGCAACGGTATTGCGTTTGCCGGGGTGGAATACTATCTGCCGCTGTTCTTTGAGACGACCGCCACGCTGTTTGATTACCTGCCGGAATCGGCGATCACCGTCACGCTGGGCGACCCGGCCGCCACCATTCAAAGCTTCAGCCAGGATACCTACGGGCGCTGGCAATTCCTGAAAAGCGATCGCGAACGGCCGGTACTGCCGCCCGAAGCCCTGTTCCTGAATGATGAAGAATTCTTTAGCGGACTGAAACGCTTTCCCCGCCTGAGCCTCAGCAACGAACAGGCCGCCCCGGATTTCCTGGCGGTGCCCGATGTCGCTGTCGCCCGGCGTGCAGACGACCCGGTCGCTGCGCTGCGCCGGCTGCTGGACACCTACCCGGGCCGCGTCGCGCTGTGCGCCGACTCTGCCGGACGGCGCGAAACCCTGGATCAGATGTTGCGCGAATTCGGCATCACCGCCGATACTTCAGCCGAAAGCCTGGCAGACTTCTTCCAGGCAAGCAGCCCGTTCTCGCTTCTGGTGGCGCCCCTTGCCGGCGGCTTTGGCCTGGTTGAAGACGCCATCCTGCTGCTGACCGAAAACGACCTCTACCCCACGCAAGCGCGCACAATGCGGCGCGGCAGGCGGGCGCAGGAACGGGCCAGCGACGTTGAGGCCATGGTGCGCGATCTGTCCGAATTGCGCGAAGGCGATCCGGTCGTCCATGCGCAACATGGCATTGGCCGCTATGTGGGCCTGAAGGAGATGGATCTCGGCGAAGGCGCCATGGAGTTTCTGCACCTTGAATACGCTGGCGGCAGCACCCTTTATGTGCCGGTCGCCCAGCTGCACCTGATTTCCCGCTACAGCGGCGCAGATTCAGAAAACGCGCCGCTGCACCAACTGGGTTCGGGGCAATGGGACAAGGCACGCCGCAAGGCCGCCAGGCAGGTACGCGACGCCGCTGCCGAGCTGCTGGCGCTCTATGCCCAGCGCGCCGCGCGCGAAGGCCATCGCTTCAAGCTGCCGTTGCAGGATTACGAAGCCTTTGCCGAAGGTTTCGGCTTTGAGGAAACGCCCGATCAGGCCGCAGCGATTGAAGCGGTGATCGAAGACATGACATCCGGCCGCCCGATGGACCGCCTGGTCTGCGGCGATGTCGGCTTTGGCAAGACGGAAGTCGCGCTGCGGGCCGCCTTTCTGGCTGTGGCCAACGGCATGCAAGTGGCTTTGCTGTGCCCCACGACCTTGCTGGCCGAACAACACGCCCAGACATTTGCCGACCGTTTCGCCGACTGGCCGGTGCGCATTGTGGAACTCTCCCGCTTCCGCTCCGCCCGCGAAGTCAGCGCCGCCCAGGAAGGGCTGGCCAGCGGCTCGGTGGATATTGTCATCGGCACCCACAAGATTCTGTCGCGCGACACGCGCTTCAAGCAACTTGGACTGGTCATCATTGACGAAGAGCACCGCTTTGGAGTGCGGCAGAAAGAAGCCCTGAAAAAGCTGCGGGCCGAAGTGGACGTTCTGACCCTGACGGCCACCCCGATTCCCCGCACCCTGGGCATGTCGCTGGAAGGCATACGCGATTTTTCCGTGATTGCCACGGCGCCACAGAAACGGCTGGCCATCAAGACCTTTGTGCGCCGGGAAGACAAAAGCAGCATACGCGAAGCCCTGCTGCGGGAACTCAAGCGCGGCGGCCAGGCTTACTTCCTCCACAACGAAGTCGAAACCATTCAGAACCGGCGCGCCATGCTTGAAGAACTGGTGCCCGAAGCCCGTATCGGCGTGGCCCACGGCCAGATGCCGGAGCGCGAGCTTGAAGAAGTGATGAAGGGCTTCTACCAGCAGCGCTATAACGTGCTGCTGTGCACCACCATTATTGAAACCGGCATTGACGTGCCTTCCGCCAACACCATTGTCATTCACCGCGCCGACCGCCTGGGTCTGGCTCAGCTGCATCAATTGCGCGGCCGGGTGGGACGCTCCCACCATCAGGCATACGCCTACCTGCTGACGCCGTTTGAAGACGCCATGACAGCCAATGCCAAAAAGCGTCTGGAAGCCATTCAGGCCATGGAGGAACTCGGCTCAGGCTTCTTCCTGGCCATGCATGACCTGGAAATCCGCGGCACTGGCGAAGTGCTGGGCGAATCGCAATCCGGCAATATCCAGGAAGTCGGTTTCTCCATGTATACCGACATGCTGAACACCGCTGTGCGGGCTCTGAAGGCGGGCGAAGAACCCGACCTTGAATCGCCCTTCGATGCCAAATGCGAAGTCAACCTGCATGCTTCCGCCCTGCTGCCCAACGATTACTGCCCGGACATCCATGCGCGCCTGGGCATGTACAAGAAGCTGTCGCACGCCCGTAACGAAGATGAAATCATCGGTATCCAGGAAGAACTCATTGACCGCTACGGCAAACTGCCCGAAGCCGCGCAGAATCTGCTTTCCACCCACCGCCTGCGGCTGCTGGCCGAACCTCTGGGCGTCATCAAGCTGGATGCCCCGGAAAGCCATGCGCTCATCCAGTTCTCAGCCAAACCGCAGGTGGACCCCCTGCGCATCATAGAACTGGTGCAAAAGCGCCGCGACATCAAACTATCCGGCCAAGACCGCCTGCGCCTGGAATTCAAGGACGGCCTGCCCCAAAAAGCCCGCATCGACTCCGTACGGGAACTATTGAAATCACTCGGCAAATAATGGGGTCTGACCCCATTATCAATGGCTGAGACGGAACCAGTTCAGGATGGCGTCGAGGGGGCTGTGGCTCAGGGAGAAGGCGGCCTGTTCGCGTACTACGGGTTTGGCGCGGTAGGCGACTGAATACTTTGCCAGCGCCATCATCTGGAGGTCGTTGGCGCCATCGCCTACTGCGATGATCTGTTCGGGCGTGGCGCCCAGTTCGGCGGCCAGGGCGGCCAGGTGAGCGGCCTTGCGGGCGCCATCGACGATATCGCCTAGTACGCGGCCGGTCAGCTTGCCATCGGCCACTTCCAGCACATTGGCGTGGCAGGCGTCCAGGCCCAGGCGTTCGCGCAGGCGTTCCGTGAAGAAAGTAAAGCCGCCCGACACCAGCAAGGTGTGCACGCCGTGCTGCCTGGCTGTCGCGACCAGACGCTCAGCTCCGGGGTTCAGGCGCAGGCGCTGCTCGTAGACATCCAGCAAGGCGGATTCCGGCACCCCTTCCAGCAGTGCCACCCGGCGCGTCAGGCTTTCGGAAAAATCCTTGATCTCGCCCCGCATGGCCGCTTCGGTGATGGCCGCTACCTGGGTTTTACGCCCGACCGCATCAGCGATCTCGTCAATGCATTCGATGTTGATCAGGGTGGAATCCATGTCCATCGCCAGAATGCGCTGCTCGCGCAGCAGAGCAATCTGCGGCAGAAACGCGTAATCCATGCGGTAGGCTTCACATTGGGCCGCGACGGCGGCGCGCTCGGATGCATCGGCCTCCAGCAGACGCACGGCGGTGGGGCCTAATTCCTGCACGCCCGAGGCCGACACAATGGCGGCGATCTGTTCGACATGCGCCGCCATCAGGCTGGGCGATTGAAGTATGAGATGAGACATGGAAAAGAGAAAACAGAAGCTGCGTGATCAGGCAGCGCTGGTGTCTGCCCGACTGCGCCGCGCACTGCGCGCGGATGTGCGGCGCTTCATGAGGTAACGCCACACAAAGCCGGGGTAGCCCATTACCAGGAACAGACTGAATGTAATGGCGTAGAATTCCCAGCCCTGCTCGAAGCGGTTGCCCAGATTGGCTTCCAGGGAGAAACCCAAGACACCGACCAGGGCATAGAACACAATCAGTTCAATCAGCCGTTCAAAAAACGACTTCTGCACCTGCCGCCCCCGGCTGCGCCAGCCAGGAAACGCCAGTACCAGCGCAGCAATACCGGCCAGCACCAGCAAAATAACCAGGAAACGCACCACGGATGCGGTATCAGCCGCTGTGAACACCCCTTCACCGATCAGCGTCATGGCTGCGCCACCCAGGCCGACCAGAACTGCAAAGAAAAGCAGCGAAGACAGCGACATCAGCCATGCGGGGTGTTCCACCTCGCCCTTCTGCCTCCAGGGAAGCGCCAGAAAGGGGCGCTCCACCAGAAAGGGCAGATTGGCTGTGACCACAGACAGCAGAATCAGCAGCCAGACCGCGAATGATTGATTCATCCGAGCGCTCAGAACTGCAGTGATTGCCGGATGACGCTGATGCACATAGTCATCAGGCCACCTGGCAGAATACCCAGCACCAGAACCAGCAGGCCGTTGACCGTCATCAGGCCGTTGGTGAGCACACCGGTGTCGATGGGGCCACTTTCGCCTTCAGGTTCGTCAAAGTAAGCCACCTTGACCACGCGCAGGTAGTAGAAGGCGCCGATCAGCGACATCAGCACGGCAAACACCGCCAGCCACACATAACCTGCGCCGATCACTGCCTGCAGCACGGCCAGCTTGGCGTAGAAGCCTGCCAGCGGCGGAATGCCCGCCAGCGAGAACATGGACAGCATCAGCAGCGCAGCCATGAGCGGACTGCGACGGTTCAGGCCCTTGAGGTCGGAGATGTTTTCGCATTCAAAACCGCGATGGCTCAGCAGCATAATCATGCCGAAAGTCACCAGCGTGGTCAGTACATAGATGACCATGTAGAACAGCGAAGAGCCATAAGCCATGCCCGTTGCCTGGGAACCGCCCTCCACCACGCCCGAGAGCAGGCCCAGCAGCACAAAACCCATATGCGAGATGGTGGAGTACGCCAGCATCCGCTTGAAGTTGGTCTGCACAATGGCGGTCA
>JAAZDZ010000267.1 GCA_012512545.1 Alcaligenaceae bacterium
ATAGTCGGCCATCCGCTTACTCCTCCGCGAAGAAATCGAGGAGCTCGGCCATGCGACCTTCGCCATTCAATACGTCGATCTCGTACCTGCCGTCAGCACAGGCGCCATACACCTTGTCCATGTTGTCGCGCACCTGCCGGATCGACGCAGTAGCCTCTGCAATCTGGTCGCTGCCCGCCACAGGCCTGACGAAGGCCAGCGCCAGAGAGCGCGGCTGCTGATCGCCCTTTTCCGCCAGGGCGTAATGGGCATAGGCCCGACTGGCAAAGCTGTTCTGCTTGCCGCTCGGCCCCACCTTCAGCGCGGCTTCGGCCAGCGCGCGCAGCGCCTTTCCGGTGAGCTCCTGGTTGCCACCGAGATTGCGCGCAAGCTGTTCGCGGTCCACGCACAGGTACTGGTAGAACACCGCCGCGGCGAATCCGGTCTCGCCGATATGGGCAGCGCCCGGATCGGTCAGGTTCAAGTCGTCCACGGCGGTGAAATAGTCGTCCTCGATGGCCGAAGCATGGACGCCAATGGCATGCGCCACTTGGACAGCGGCATCGACATTATGTCCTGTCTTGGACGCGAGCATGCGTCCGAACATGGCGATGTCGACAGCCGTATTTTCGTGCAGCAATGCATCCAGCTCATCGTCTGTCGGCGCCCGCTTCTCAGCGGCAAGCCTGGACACAAGGGTGTCAAGCGAATCGCGTTCTTCCGGTGCAACATGCACGAGCTGCTCGATCTCAAGCGGATCATCCTTTTTGATCGCACCGAAGACACCCGCGATCTTCCCCGCCCACTCCGCAGCCTGCTTTTCGGCGATACCTGCGGCCGTCAGGGCATCGAAGGCCTCCTTGCCGAGGCGTTTTGTGCGGGTTCCGATGTTGCCAGCAAGCACCTGCTGGAAGAGCTCACTGGTGCGCCAGGCGCGCTTGAGGCTCTGCGATGAGACACGCAGTCGCTCGGCACCGCCCATCCGGGCAGTCTTGGGTTGTCCGGTGTCGTCCCGATTGAGATTGGCGGGGGGATAGGACACCAGCAGGTGCAACTGCAGGAAGCGGCTCATTCGGTGATCTCCTTGATGGATTCTGGTTCCTCGCCAGCGTTCTGCTGCCGTGTGGTCAGGTAATAGTCGTAGGCCCAGCGGAACCTCACGCTACGGCTTGCACTGGCCTGCGGTCTTGCCTGTTCGATCTGCCAGCCCAGCAAGTCGTCTGCCAGCCGGGCCACATCGGCCTTGCGATCCGCCAAGTCAACCGCACGGCGCCACTGCCGCAGAAGATCTGTCTCATCGCTGGCCTTGAGCAGGCGCTTGAAGCGCAGCTCGCTCATTCGGGGACGGTTACCGGATGCATGTCCGAGACGATGCGCCAGGCTTAGATCGTCACTTGCATCGTCGCGGACGCCGGCCAGGACGCCAGCAACCAGTGCGATTGCCAGGTACGCCTCGGTTTCATTCCTGAGCTGCGGCCAGTCCCGCTTTGCATCGAGAGTCACCAGGCCTCTCGCAAGCAGGTGTGTCGACGATTCCATCAGCAGGGCATCACCATCGGCCGCACGCCGCAGCGCCGCGCGCTCTCCGCGGTCAAGACCACGCAGCGCCGGCGGCAACGGCTCCCACTTTTCATCAGGTGGCTGCAGCGCGCGCCACCAGTTACGGACCCATGACCGTTGCGCGTCATCCAGCACGGAATTCCTGTTTTTCATGCCGACTCCTTGAAACGCGTGTTGACGACCGCCCACAGCGGCCTGGCGGATCTGCCCTTGTTCAGATCCGCTTCCAGTGCCGCGCGCGCCTTGACCACCCGCTCCAGATCAAGCGCCTCGAGTGGCGCGCCCATCGCCCACTCGTCAAACAGCGACAGCAGCACACGGCGCGCCTGCGACAGCCACTGGCGGTAGATGGGCGCAAGTTCGGCCGCGCTTTCCGGATCGATACTGGCGAGCTGTTCGAGAGCACGGTAGAACTCCGGCTCGGAGCGCTTCCAGAAACCTTGGGCAACACCCGCGATACTGCTGCCGCGGGCCGTCTTGACGTGTTTGGCCAACAGTCCGGCACATTCATCAGCATGATCCAGCAGTTGCTTGACGCAGCCCCTGAAAACGTTCTGCAGATCCGGCTCAACCGTATGCACGGGCAATGTGCTGTCCTACCAGCACAAAGCCTTCATGTTCGACATCGAATAGCCGAAACACCACAGCCGCACCGACGGCCTCTTGATCTTCGATGTGAAATGACCGACCACCTCTGCGGCATCGGGCTGGTG
>JAAZDZ010000027.1 GCA_012512545.1 Alcaligenaceae bacterium
CCCATATTGACCACAGATAGTGACAGTGTCTGGTCGCCGGCCGCAATGGCATAACGCAGTGCCGCTTGTCTGGCTGCAAAGGGAATCTGCGCGGGCTGAAATTTTGGAATTCCCATATTGACACGGACCTGGCCGGTCGCAGTGATGTGCAGCTCAATGATGCCTGCACAGGTTTGCACTCGCAGGAGGTCTTTATTGGTCAGGCCGTTATCGCGGACATAGCGTGCAAAGCAGCGGGCGCCGTTGCCGCATTGCTCTACTTCGGAACCATCGGCATTGAAAATACGGTAGCCAAAGTCCAACCCTGGCAGGGGGGCGGGTTCGACGACAAGAAGCTGATCGAAGCCCACGCCAAAGTGGCGATCAGCCATGGCCTTGATGTTTCCCGAGGTCAGGGTGAATGGCTGCAAGGTGGCGTCGATAATGACAAAGTCATTACCCAGGCCGTGCATTTTGGTGAATGGCAACGGGGTGTGGCGGCTGGATGGGTCCATGGTGAGGCTGGCGCAGAGAGAGTCAAGTCTGTAAAACCGCGCGGATGCGCTGCAAGGCGGCATCTACCTGGGCGGCACTGTTGAAGGCGCTGATACGGACATGGCCTTGGCCGCAACGGCCAAAGCCTGCGCCCGGAGTGCAGACCACTCCTGTTTTTTCGAGGAGCATGTCAAAAAATTCCCAGGCGTCCGAGCCTGTGTGAACCCATATATAAGGCGAGTTATCGCCGCCGGTGCAGGTATGGCCAAGCGCCTGAAACGCATCGCGAATGCGCTGTGCGTTGGCCAGATATCCATCGCTCAAAGTGCGGACTTGTTGTTGCCCGGCGGGGCTGTAAATGGCTTTCGCGGCCCGTTGCACAGGGTAGGAAACACCGTTGAACTTGGTGGTTTGCCGACGGCTCCATAACGCATGCAAAGATACGGGCCTGCCATCGCCGTCCCACCCCATGCAGGTTTTCGGGATCACCGTATAGGCACAGCGCAAGCCGGTAAACCCAGCCGTTTTGGAGTAACTGCGAAATTCAATGGCGACTTCGCGGGCGCCGGGGATTTCGTAGATCGAGTGAGGCAGTGCATCGTCCCGAATAAATGCTTCGTAAGCCGCGTCAAACAGGATCAGCGCCTTGTGGGCGGCTGCGTAGTCCACCCATTGCTGAAGCTGGGCGCGGGTGAGGGTGGCGCCGGTGGGGTTGTTGGGCGAGCATAGGTAAATGACATCTACCGGCTTGTCCGGCAGTTGCGGTGCATAGCCAGTGGCGGCGGTACAAGGCAGGTAAACCAGGTTTTGATAATGATTCTGCAACCAGGCGCCGCTGCGCCCGGCCATGACGTTGGTATCTACATAGACGGGATACACAGGATCGGAAATGGCCACGCGCACATCCGCGGCAAACAGTTCTTGAATGTTGCCCACATCGCATTTGGCGCCATCGCTGACAAACACCTCGTCGGCGCTTATCTGTGCACCCCGCGCCTGAAAGTCGGACAGGGCTATGGCTTCTCGCAAGAAATCATAGCCTTGTTCGGGGCCGTAGCCGCGAAAGTGGCTGGCAGTGGCCATTTCATCCACGGCTTTGTGCAGGGCTTCGATGCAGGCTTGCGGCAGCGGCTCAGTGACGTCGCCAATACCGAGGCGGATGAGATCCACCTCGGGACGGCGCTGTTGAAATGCGCGCACACGCCGCTCAATATCGGCAAACAGATAACTGGTCTGCAGTTGTGCGTAGTGGGGATTGACTCGGATCATGGGGTAGGACTCCCGGGGGCCATTAAAAACCTGTCCACGGCGCACGCTGCCTGACGGCCTTCGCGAATGGCCCATACCACCAGCGATTGCCCGCGGCGCATGTCGCCGGCCGCAAATACACCCGTTACGTTGGTGGCGTAGCCACTGTCGGCTTCGGTACTCGCCATGGCGTTGCCGCGCTTGTCGCGGGCCACGCCAAAGCTCTCAAGTACATTTGCCACCGGGCCGGTGAAGCCCATGGCCAGCAATACCAGATCGGCCTTCCAGGTTTTTTCGGAGCCTTGGATTTCAACAAATTGACCTTGCCGCATTTCTACTTGAACGGTCTTGAGCGCGGTGAGTTTGCCGTTTTCACCCATGAAAGCCTTGGTTGCCACGGCAAACTCGCGCTGGCAGCCTTCTTCATGGCTGGAAGAAGTGCGCAGCTTGTAGGGCCAGTACGGCCAGGTCAGAGGCTTGTTTTCCTGTGCAGGCGGCATCGCCATCAGTTCGAACTGCACCACGTTGGCGGCGCCTTGACGGTTGGCGGTGCCCACGCAATCCGAGCCGGTGTCGCCACCTCCGATGACGATGACGTGCAGGCCCCCGGCGCGGATTTGCCCGGGCATAGTGATGCCTGCATTGACGCGGTTTTGTTGCGGCAGAAACTCCATCGCAAAATGCACGCCGCTGAGTTCGCGCCCGGGAACCGGCAGATCGCGCGACTGTTCGGCCCCGCCAGTCAGAAGTACAGCATCAAACTCGCTCTGGAGCTGTGCGGCCGAAATGTGCTGCGTGCTCCAGTTGGTGACGCGGCTGTGATCCGGCCAATCGCCCACAAGGATGTTGGTGCGGATCTTGACCCCTTCAGCGACGAGTTGTTCGACGCGACGATCAATATGCGACTTGTCGAGCTTGAAGTCGGGAATCCCGAAACGCAGCAGCCCGCCGACCTTGTCGTTCTTCTCAAACACAGTCACCTCATGACCGGCCCGCGCCAGTTGTTGCGCCGCAGCCAGCCCCGCAGGGCCGGAACCGACGATGGCTACACGCTTGCCGGTTTTGAACTTTGCTGGCTGGGGAAGCAGCCAGCCTTCCGCACAGGCACGCTCGATAATGGCGTGTTCGATTGACTTGATACCGACCGGCTGGCTGTTGATGTTGAGAGTGCAGGCGGCCTCGCAGGGCGCGGGACAGACCCGGCCGGTAAATTCCGGAAAGTTGTTGGTGGAATGCAGGACGTCGATGGCTGTGCGCCAATCATCCCGATACACCAGGTCATTGAAGTCCGGGATGATGTTGTTGACCGGGCAGCCATGGCTGCAAAACGGCGTGCCGCAGTCCATACAGCGGGCGCTTTGCTGGCGTGCCTGGTCACGATTCAAGCCTTGCACAAACTCCTGGTGGTGCCGGACTCGGGTCTCGGCCTGTTCACTGTCTTGCTCAATGCGCTCAAACTCTAAAAAACCGGTGATTTTTCCCATGATGCAATCTCTCCAGGTTTTACTCAGGCTGCGCACAGCGGTGGGATGGACACAGGGTTTGAAGCAGTGTGTGCCTGTTGCCGGATCAGGGCGCGGCGGTACTCGTGCGGGAAAACCTTGATGAAGCGCTGTCGTGTTCGCGGCCAGTTGTCCAGCAGCGCGTGTGCACGCACAGATCCAGTCCATTCGATATGAGCCTTGAGCAGGCGCAGCAATGCAGCTTCGTCGGCCTCGTTGTTATGTAGCGGAACGCCGGCTGCGTGTTGTTCGCCGGTTGCAAGAACGGGGTCAAGCGCCACTTGCGCGGTGTCGCAGCGCTGCGCAAATTGACCGTCTTCGTCGTAGACAAAAGCGATGCCTCCGGACATGCCTGCGGCAAAGTTGCGGCCGGTCCTGCCCAGTACCAGTACCGTGCCGCCGGTCATGTACTCACAGCCGTGGTCGCCGACTCCTTCTACGACGGTGCTGGCGCCGGATAGCCGCACGGCAAAGCGTTCGCCGGCGACTCCGCAGAAAAAGGCTTCCCCTGAGGTGGCGCCATATAGAACGGTGTTGCCGACAATGATGTTGTCCTGCGCTTCGCCCCTGAAGTCAGCGTTCGGGCGGATCACCAGACGCCCGCCGGACAAGCCTTTGCCGGCATAGTCGTTAGCTTCACCGGTGACACGAAAGGTGATGCCGCGTGTCAGGAATGCGCCAAAGCTCTGGCCGCCGGTGCCGGTGAATTCAATATGGACACGGCCATCCGTCAAGCCATTCGGGAATTTGTGCAGGAGTGCGCCCGACAGCATTGCACCGACGCTGCGGTCGATGTTGCGGGCAATCGTATTCAAGACTACGCGTCCGCCTTTGACTAACGCTGGGCGGACTCGCGCAAGCAATTGCATATCAAGGGCTTTTTCAAGGCCGTGTTCCTGGCCGCTTTGATGTCGGCGAGCCACCTCGGCAGGGGCGGTTGGCAGGGCGAAAATGCGGCTGAAGTCCAGCCCTCTGGCTTTCCAGTGCTGGATGCCAGGGCGGTGATTGAGCAGGTCGGCGCGACCCACCAGGTCGTCCATGCGACGAACACCCAGTTGCGCCATGATCTGGCGCGCTTCTTCGGCAATAAAGAAGAAAAAATTGACGACGTGTTCCGGTGTGCCGGTAAAGCGCTGGCGCAGTACGGGGTCCTGTGTGGCTATCCCCACCGGGCAGGTGTTGAGATGGCATTTGCGCATCATGATGCAGCCCGAGGCGACCAGCGGTGCAGTGGCAAAGCCGAACTCGTCGGCGCCAAGCATTGCACCAATCACGACGTCGCGTCCGGTTTTCAGTTGGCCATCCACCTGCACCCGCACGCGGCCGCGCAAGCGGTTGAGGACCAGAGTCTGCTGGGTTTCCGCCAGTCCCAGCTCCCATGGGGAACCCGCGTGCTTGATGGATGACCATGGCGCAGCGCCGGTGCCGCCATCGTGTCCGGCAATGACGATGTGATCGGCCTTGGCCTTGGCAACGCCTGCTGCTACCGTTCCAACGCCGACTTCGGATACCAGCTTGACCGATACCTCGGCCTGGGGGTTGACGCTTTTGAGGTCGTGGATGAGCTGGGCGAGGTCTTCGATGGAGTAGATATCGTGATGCGGCGGGGGCGAGATCAAGCCGACGCCGGGCACCGAGTGGCGCAGCCTGCC
>JAAZDZ010000268.1 GCA_012512545.1 Alcaligenaceae bacterium
CGATGGTATATACCGGGTCGCCTTGCGAGACGACGGCGCCGGCAGCGGCACCCAACCCGGCACCCATCAGGGTATTGTTTGTCCGCCGGTCGTGGTGTGTGGCGCAACCCGCCATCAGTATGGCAAGCAGGCTGATGGAAGCCAGTTTGATCAGGCGTTTATTGGACATGGTGTGCTCCTGTTGCTTGATATGTAGTGGAGCTTAGGCAACGAAAGCAGGAGCGACCAGCGTTTTTGCCCGCTTTGCAGGCGTTTGAAATAAGTGCCTGCCAACGGGGTTTTTCGGTAACGGTTCAGCAGCTATTTGCCACGGGTTTGTCACAAATACACCCCGTGCCGCAGGGCGGCCAGGGGGCATGGGAAGATCAGTTATTCAGAAAGGCGTCCTTGCGGGAAGGTTCCTGGGGAGCGCGCCTTGGTGCGGGGGCCCGCCTGGGCGCAGCAGCCTGCTTGACTGCCTTGCGCAGAATATAGCTGCCTTCGGCTTCCAGGCTGCCACTGGACATTTTCAGGTAGGAGAACTTTGGTTTGACTTCTGTGACCGTGCCCACACCGACCTCGACTTCCATCGAACCCAGGGATTCACCGCTTTGCGGGTCGATCAGTTCTTCGCCCTCAAGGAAGACCGCGTAGGTTTCGCCTTTGGATACCCCGCCTTCGCCCCGATTGATGATGGCGGTGCTGCCCATGGCTTTTACAACCCGTATGGGGTAGATGCTGGCAATCATGTCGCTGACGAGTTTGTCCGCAGCATTGCCAATGAGTTTTGACAGCGTGCCCGCCCCCACGTGGCTGGCGCCGGGGTAAGTGCCCCCGAACTTCTCCGTGCCGGTCCATTTGAGCTTGCGCGAAGCGAATTCGATGATTTTGACCTGCAGAGTGCCGCTGACCGAGCTTTTAACCAGAACTTCACCGGTCATGCGGATGGTTTCGCGATTATTGTTGCTGATGCCCAGGTGGGTCAGTTCGGCGATTACGATGTAATCGGCGCCGCC
Source organism: Alcaligenaceae bacterium (assembly GCA_012512545.1). Taxonomy (GTDB): domain Bacteria; phylum Pseudomonadota; class Gammaproteobacteria; order Burkholderiales; family Burkholderiaceae_B; genus Yanghanlia. The sequence continues at coordinate 996 of JAAZDZ010000268.1, forward strand.
AGCCTGGGAAAGACGGGCCAGTTCGGGAATGGCAGCGTCGTCTCCCAGAATGAAGTCTTTTTCGTTCTCGAAGAACGCTTCGTCGTCGCGGTTGAGTACGTCGAAGCGCCGTGAGCCGACGATGGAGTCGCTGACCGTCTGCCGGAGCATGGATCCGTACCTTTTGTGGTCTGCGACCACGACAATGCTGCGCCTGTTGGTGTCTGCGCCCATGCGTTCAAACTGCGCGTAGCGCAAGGTGACGATGGCTTCCCAGCCCGCATCTGGCAGCGTATAGGCATCATCGACGCTATAGCCCAGAATGGGGGAGTTCATGGGGCTGCGCAGTTCTTTGACAACGCTGGAATTCAGGGCCGACACCATCAGAGTGTCTTCTTCGCCATTGGCCAGCACGTCGGTGGCCAGGCTGGTGGATTCCATGCTGGCGTACAGGTCGATGCCGAAAGCCTGGCCCGCTGCATTCACCAGAGCAGACTGGATGGCTGCCTCGCGGGTCAGGCCGGTGCCTTCAGCGGTCAGGCTGGCCTCGGCAACCTGGGCCGATACCTGCGCTGGCAGGCCGACGCCCAAGGTCAGCACGAAGGCAATGACAGCAAATAGCTTGTTCATGGTCAGCCCCTTCAAAAGTCACTTTTATCGTTGACTACGCGTGAGGAACGGGATTGATCAGCCGCCGCGCCTTGCGCGTTCTGCCTGGCCGTCGCGGCCCGGTTGCGGCCTTGCGCATCAATGGCGTTGGCGTTGTCCAGCTGCCCGTATGTCCAGGCCACCACCGAGCCAACGTGCAGGACGCCGTTTTCGTCTTTTTCTTCCCAGCGCTTCACAACAGTTGTGCCGCGCAGGTCGCCTTGAGCCGTTGCCCGGCCCGACCGGGTAAAGGTGCTGATCGCTTCGGAGATTTGTTTGCGGGTGTCTTCGACATCGCTCTTCTTGCCTGCATCGAAATAAGTGATACGTTCCAGCTGCTCTTCTTCGACGGCGCCGATGGAGTCGGTTTGTTCCACCTGGATGTTGGTGTTCATGAACTCGACAATGCTGCTTTCAGCCAGGCTCTGGGCTTGTTGCGTCGCGTTCTGCCGTGCTTGGAAGGCGCGAGAAGGGCTCCAGTCCGGAGCGATGGAGACGGACGTCCGGCCATAAGACAGCAGCATGGGGCGGCCTTGCTCATCGTAGGTGAAGCGCAGGCCGATTTCGTCCAGATAGCCTTTGGAGTCGGCGGGCAGCAGGTCGCTGAGCGAGCGAGGGTTGCCGGTGACCAGAGACGGACGCTTGCGGCTGATATCGCGGGCAAATTGCTGGGTTTTGTCCGAACGCACGGCGATCACGCCGACGATGACAACTTTGCCGTTGGGAGAGTCTTCGGTAAAGATGCGGGTCTGTACGGGTACCAAGCCCTGCATGCTGTGCACCGCCCGTTTGACGGTGTTCTTGTGCAGGTTGTTCTTGTAGAGCGTTTTTTTCTGGTCTACCGACATACGCTGGACTTCTTCAGCCGGTACGCCGTCCTCAATCAGCTGATCGTCCAGATTTTTTTCCGTTAAGGATTGCAAGGCTTTGTCCAGCCATTGGGCCAGGCGACTGCCGCCAGCCTGTATGACATCGAGTTCGGCTTCGGGGAAGTCATCGCGATTGCTGGAGTCGTCCTGAAACTGGCTGCGGACGGATTCGACCTTGAGTCGCCCGTAGTTCTGCATGACGAAGTCGGCACGCATGTCGAACATGGCCTGCTCATATGCCA
>JAAZDZ010000028.1 GCA_012512545.1 Alcaligenaceae bacterium
AGCCGGACACCATCAGCATTTGCTTGAAAAGCTGAGGCGACTGCGGCAGCGCAAAGAATTCGCCGGCATTCACACGAGAGGGCACGAGGTAGTCGCGCGCGCCTTCGGGCGTGCTCTTGGTGAGCATGGGGGTCTCAATGTCGATAAACCCTTGCTCGTCCAGGTATTTACGCACTTCCATCGCCACGCGGTAGCGCAGCATAAGGTTTTGCTGCATCTGCGGGCGACGCAGGCCCAGCACGCGGTGAGTCAGCCGCGTGGTCTCGGAAAGGTTATCGTCATCCAGTTGGAACGGCGGCGTGACCGACGCGTTGAGAATTTCGATTTCGCGGCACAGCACTTCGACTTCACCCGAAGCCAGTTCAGGATTGATCGTGCCTTCCGGGCGCTCGCGCACTAAGCCGGTCACCCGTACGCAGAACTCGTTGCGAATGCGCTCGGCAATGGGAAACGATTCCTGGTTATCGGGATCGACAACAATCTGAGCCAGGCCGGCGCGATCGCGCAGATCAATGAAAATGACTCCGCCATGGTCGCGGCGGCGGTGGACCCAGCCGAATAAAGTGACGGTCTGGCCCAATTGGGCTTTGCTGACCTCGCCCGTGTAGCAGGTACGCATCAAGGATGACTCCATGTAAAGAAGACGGAATTATAAAGGGAACGCCCCGACCGTCGCGCTGCCCGAAGGCAGCGGCAAGACCGGTTCTGAATGCCGCCTTCAGGCAGATGCGGCGTCGCCTGAGCTGGAAGCGCCGCCTTCCGACGCCCCACCAGCGGGTTTGCCCGACGAACCGTTGTTGCGGAAGTCGGTGACATACCAGCCCGAACCCTTGAGCTGGAAGCCCGCTGCAGTGACCTGCTTGCTGTAGGTGTTCTGCTCGCATTCGGGGCAGACCGTAAGAACTGGGTCAGACATCTTCTGAAGCACGTCCTGCTCATGACCGCAGGCGCTGCACTTGTATGCATAGATAGGCACGACAAATCATCCCGGTAAAAAAGGATACGGAAACGCCGCTATTGCGGCAAAACCTATTGATTTTAGCCGGTTTTATTTCATAAGGCCGGATCACAGCAGGAACATGAGTGCAGCGATCAGCGTGGGCGGCGTCGCGGCAGCCAGCAGCTTGAGCGGCGAAATCGCGCCATCGGGGAAGGTGTTCTTCAAGATGGCAAACCCCGCCGGGTTGGGCGCGTTGGCAATCACGGTCAGGCCGCCGCCTGTTACCGCGCCCGCCACCAGCATATAGCGCCAGGCTTCGCTGGTGCCCTCGACCAGGGAACCCAGATAGGTGAGCGCCGCATTATCGGTGAGGGCTGTCAGCGCCAGGGCGCCCCAATAGAGCACAGTGGGCGACAGGCCGCCAAGGAGATCCTGCAGCCACCATTTCTGCAGACCGCCCAGCACCACCAGGCCAGCCAGGAAGAAGCCCACCATCAGCCCTTCGCGAATCATCAGCGGATTCTGATGGCGGCTGTAAGCGTAGGCATAGCCGACGAACAAAAGCAGCAGCCCCATGAAAATAGGCATGTGATGGGCAGACAGCACAATGGCCACTAGAAACGCGATATGCACCGCCATGACGATGACCGGCACAGGCGGACGGTCTTTTTCAGCGGATTCGACCCCGATTGTGCCGTCCAGCAGGTAATTGCGGCAGATAATGGTAGCTGCGCCCGCGCTGATGAGAACGGCAAGCGCCGCCCGCCCGCCGAAATGCGTGGCCATATAGGCGGAGTCCCAGCCAAAGGTGTTGGCCACCATCAGCACCGGCGGCGCAGCGTAGGCCGTCAGCACCCCGCCAATGGAAATATTCACAAACAGCACGCCTAATGTCAGGTATTTGAAGCCTTCCTGCCCATGGCGGCGGAAGTAGGCGTCGCGCAGCAGCAGTGCCGCCAGCGTCATGGCGGCGGGCTCGGTGATGAAAGACCCGGCCAGCGGCACGAAGGCGAGAATCACGAAATACATGGACAGTTCGCGGCGCATCGGCAACAAGCCCGCCAACCGCTTCACCAACATGTTCACCACGGCAATGATGGGCCGGCTGGCCGCCACCACCATGATGGCAAACACGAATGCGGGTTCGGTGAAGTTGGCCGATTCCACGTATGCCACGGCATTGCCCACCCCCGAGAACAGCACCATGAACGCCACCAGCACCGCCGCCCAGACGCCGAACACGGCTTCGACTTCCGACAACAGATGCCAGAGCCCGGAATGCGGCCCGCCCTTGTTGGCCATGCGCGCAAAAACCGGGACGGAAAAGGTGTGAACAACAGCCAGCGCAAAAAGCGCTGTTGCCAGATATTCGATAAAGCTGGTAGTCATCAGACGGAATTCCTATGAACCACAATGTTGCAGGATTTTCGCATGCTCAGGCCCCATCGCCCAAGTGCCGGTCGTGGAGAATCATTTCGGCGGCCTTCTCGGCAATCATGAGTGTCGGGGAATTGGTGTTGCCGGAAGTAATGGTGGGCATGATGGAGGCATCGGCCACGCGCAGACCTTGCAGCCCATGCACACGCAGCCGGGCATCGACCACTGCGGCGGCATCATGGCCCATTTTGCATGTGCCGACCGGGTGGAAAATCGTGGTGCCGATGTCGCCTGCGGCGGATTCGAGATCGGGTTGTTCCTGAACCTGCGCCCCAGGCCGGTATTCGTCGGGCTGATAACGCGCCATGGCAGGCTGCTC
>JAAZDZ010000269.1 GCA_012512545.1 Alcaligenaceae bacterium
AGGCTGGCAGCAGGCCCCCGCCTATACCCGCATTACCGACCCTTACCGCCCGGTGACACCCGAAACATTCCTGATCGACACGCCCGATAAGGCCAATGCCGTGCTGATGTCGGCCCTGCCGCTGAACCTGCGCGACGACGACCCCCGCTATCCGGCGCTGGTGCTGGCCAACTATCTGCTGGGCGGCTCGGAAACCTCGCGCCTGTGGACACGCGTCCGGGTGGAAGAGGGCCTGTCCTACTCGGTGTACAGCAGCGTTGCCGTGTCTTCTTACGAACCCGGCGGCAGCTGGTCGATCTACGCTATTCACGGCCCCGAGAACAGCGGCAAACTGGAACGCGTCATCGCTGAAGAGTTCAAACGCGTGCTGGAGGATGGCTTCACAGCAGAGGAAATCAGCGAAGGCATCCGTTCGCTGCTGAATTACCGCAAGCTGGGGCGCACCAATGACAGCACCCTGGCGACCGTCTGGCTGCGCTATCTTGATAATGATCGCAGCTTCGCCTGGAACGCGGAACAGGACGAAAAAATCGCTGCCCTGACCCCCGACGCCGTCAACAGCGTGCTGCGCGAGCTATTCAAGCCCGGCCTGCTCAGCACCGCCATCGCCGCCGACCACGCCAGACAAAAGGAAGCCGCCGCGCAGGCGGAATGAAAGAAAGAGAAAACCCAGGCTGGGGGTCAGCCTGGGTTATAGGGAATACAGCAGACTAGAATTCGCCTGCTTCCAATACCTCTGCCACAAAAGCCGTGTTGATTTCACCCGATTGGAAGTCGGGATGGCTCAGCAGAAAGTGGTGCAGATCCGCTGTGGTCTTGATGCCCACCACCTCGGTTTCCTTCAAGGCCCGCAATATCCGGGCCATGGCTTCCTCGCGGTTGTTACCCCAGCAGATCAGCTTGCCGACCATGGAATCGTAATAAGGCGGAATCAAGTACCCCGACTCTATATGGCTGTCCATGCGCACACCAAAGCCGCCCGCCGCCCGGAAGTAATCCACCCTCCCGGGTGATGGCATGAAATTCTGCCTGGGGTCTTCAGCATTGATGCGGCATTCAATGGCATGGCCACGGATCTGGATGTCGGATTGCTCCAGCGCCAGAGGAATGCCGCTGGCGATCAGCAACTGCAGCTTGATGAGATCAATGCCCGTCACCATTTCCGATACGGGATGCTCAACCTGAATGCGGGTGTTCATTTCGATGAAATAGAACTCCCTTGAGACGTTATCGAAAACGAATTCTATCGTGCCCGCATTCTTGTACCTGACTGCCTCGCACAAGCGGATGGCCGCCTGGAACATGCGTTCGCGAATGGCTTCTGTCAGTACCGGGGAAGGCGCTTCCCCCGGAGTTGCAACCTTGAAAGCCGACGTTTTTTATTTATGAAACTTTATGTACAGGCTCGGTCAGATCCGTCTCCTTTAAATCCGGATCTGTTAAGTAACTGCTGTAGCTGTTCGTATAACGAACTATAATTCTTAGAAAGAACCTGAAACTTTATTCTATGGGTCATGGCTACGTGCTTCAAGCAGGGTAAACCCGGCTAAAAATTCGCAGCACATTCAGGAAAACCGGACTGCTCAGCATGTCACGGCCTCCCCTGTATACCGGGCAACCTGCCAATACCCTATAAAGTCTACTGACAGAAGCCGCTGCTTGCCAGCACCATAAAAAAAGGGCCTGTGAAATAAATTCACAAGCCCTTGAAGCAGACAGGCACGAAGCTGACGATGTCTTTCTCGTCAGCGCTGCTGATCCGCCAGCATTACGAAAAGAAATTCTTCACGCGATCGCGCCATGACTGGCTGTTGGGTGAATGCTTTTCTCCGCCCTGCTGCAATGAGGTCTCGAACTGACGAAGGATTTTTTTCTGCTCTTCGTTCAGCCGGACCGGCGTTTCAACCGATACATGGCAGTAGAGGTCGCCCGGGTAGCTGGAGCGCACGCCGCGTATGCCCTTGCCGCGCAGACGGAACGTCTTGCCGGTCTGGGTGCCTTCGGGAATGGTGATGGCGCCCCGCCCGGTGAGAGTGGGGACTTCCAGTTCGCCACCCAGAGCGGCTGTGGTGAAGGGAATGGTCAGTTCGCAATGCAGGTCGTCGCCATCGCGCTGGAAGATGCCGTGCTGTTTGAGGTGAATTTCGACATAGAGGTCGCCCGGAGGCCCGCCATTGACACCCGGCTCGCCGTTGCCAGCCGAGCGGATGCGCATGCCGTCGTCGATCCCGGCGGGAATCTTGACCTGCAGCGTCTTGTTGCGGCGGATGCGCCCCACGCCATCGCAGGACGTGCAGGGATCGGTGATTTCCTTGCCTGTGCCATGGCAAGTGGGGCAATTCTGCTGGACGCTGAAAAAACCCTGCTGCATGCGCACCACCCCTGCGCCATCACAAGTGTGGCAGGTACGGGGCTGCGTGCCGGGTTTGGCGCCATTGCCATGACATACTTCGCAGTTTTCCCAGCTGGGCACCCTGATTTCGGTATCGAAACCATTGGCGGCCTGTTCCAGGGAGATATCCAGCGTGTATTTGAGATCGGCTCCGCGATATACCTG
>JAAZDZ010000270.1 GCA_012512545.1 Alcaligenaceae bacterium
CGGGCGGTATGGGGCGATGAGAACCGCTACCGCAACAGCTACTTCCCTGGCGAACTCCACGGTATGTATATGGCGGGTGACAACGCGCAGCGCGACGAGGATGGCTACTTCTGGATACTGGGCCGCACCGACGACGTACTGAGCGTGTCCGGTCACAGGCTGGGGGGCACAGAAATCGAATCCGCCCTGGTTGCCCACGAGCTGGTGGCCGAAGCGGCGGTAGTCGGGCGCCCGGATGCCACGACGGGCGAGGCCATTGTGGCGTTCATCATGCTCAAGCAGGCCGCGCCCAGTGGCGAAGACGCGGAGCAAGTCGCTGAAACATTGCGCAATTGGGTGGCCAGTCAGGTGGGGCCGATCGCCAAGCCCAAAGATATCCGCTTTGGCAACAGCCTGCCCAAGACGCGTTCCGGAAAAATCATGCGGCGCTTGCTCAGGCTGGTCGCCGAAGGCCGGGAAATCGACCAGGACACATCCACGCTTGAAAACCCCGACGTTCTCAAGCAGTTCTCGGGCGTTTACTGAGCGGGCAGCTCTGAACCGTCAGCCGGCGTTCCCAGGCCCAGGCTTCGCAGCGTGGGCAGGCTGGCGGCGGTGGCGGCCATGCCTTGTTCGATGGCGAGCCCGGCGCGGTGGAAGTCCAGCAGGCCCAGCGAGGCCAGGCGCGGGGCAATGACGGCGTCGGCAGGGTCGCCTGCCATGCGGCTGCGGGTGATCCTGACTTGCATGATGTTGATGCTGCTCGAAAGGATATCAATCAGGGAAGGCATGGGCTCGACTTCGGGGGCGCTGGCCGGCAGCCACGAAGACAAGGCTTCCGGCAGATGAGCCCGCCAGGCGCTGCCCACTGTGGAACGCAGCTTCTGTTCTGGCTGAGGGTCCAGGTGGCGGCCCAGAATATCGGTGTTCAGGTCCACGGCCAGCACGATATCAGCGTCCATGGCGCGGGCCAGAGAAACCGGCACCGGGTTGACCAGGCCGCCGTCCACTAACAGGCGTTCCTGCATCCAGCTGGGTGAAAACAGCCCCGGCAGCGCAATGGATGCGCGCACGGCGTCGGTGGTGGAGCCTTCCTTCAGCCAGACTTCCTGGCCTGTGTGCAGGTCGGTGGCCACAGCCGCGAAAGGCAGGTTCAGGGCTTCGATGGGACAGTCCATGAAGTGCTGCTGGAAGAAGCTCATCAGGCGTTCGCCCTTGAGCATGCCGCCATTCAGATGAAAATCCATCAGCGAGACTACATCGCGCAGGCTGAGCGTGCGAACCCATTGCTCAAAGCGGTCGAGCTCGCCTGCGGCGTAAGCGGCGCCCACCAATGCGCCAATTGAGGTGCCGCAGATAATGTCCGGGCGGATGCCTGCTTCTTCCAGCGCGCGCAGCACGCCAATGTGGGCCCAGCCCCGGGCCGAGCCGCTGCCCAGCGCCAGAGCCAGGCGGGGTTTGCGTTTTACAGGAGGCATCATGGTGATCCGCGCGTGTTCAGTTCCAGCGGCCGCCCAGCGAATAGCGGCCTGCGCCCAGCATGAGTATGGCCACGCCAGCCGCCAGGAACATGCCCTGGAGTTCCAGGCGCCAGCCGCCGCTGGAGGTGAAGTGGGAGAAATGCCCGCTGTGTGCCAGGAAGAGCGCCACCAGCATATTGACGATGATGAGGGCGGCTCCCAGGCGTGTGTAGATGCCCAGTATCAGCAGGAGCGGGGCCAGCACTTCGCCCAGGTAAACGCCCCAGGCCAGGAAGGCGGGCAGGCCGCGCATGGCCAGCATGGCTTCGATGCCGCCTATGCCGTGCCTGATCTTGGCCCAGCCATGGAAAAAAATCAGTATGCCAAGCACCAGGCGCAGCAGCAGCCTGGCGAAATCATCGAGCGAGTTCTGGGACATGCGATGTGGGCGTAGTTTGCAATTGCAGGAATTATAGGCCGCTCAGATGTCCGGACAGATATTCAATTTGCAGTTGTTTTATTCTGCCTGAGAGGACGCAGCCGCCGGTGCCGGCATGTCTGAGTCGCGGTAGGTAGATACCAGCCCCGGGAATTGCGAAAAATGAATCTTGAAGTCTTCATCGCAAGGGATGAGGCCGTGCCCGCGGGCATCGACGATGATGGTGCTGGGCAGCGCTGAATTGATGACGGACGCAAGTTCTTCAGGGGCGGCGGCGGTGCTGAGCGGCAGCAGTTTTTTATTGGCGGCC
>JAAZDZ010000271.1 GCA_012512545.1 Alcaligenaceae bacterium
CCCTGGTTCCTCAGCTTGCGGCTAAGGCTGGGGTAAAGCGGTTCAGTGCTTGACTACATCGCCTCCGGCAGTGTCTTCAACCTTCTTGGATGTCGCCAGGGCTTCCGCTGCGAGACGGGCGACTTCCTCGTCCGACAAGGGCGTGGGAAGGTCTTGCAGAGCCACTTCCAGAACACGGTCGATCCAGCGTACCGGGATGATTTCCAGATGATTTTTGACGTTGTCTGGAATGTCGGCGAGATCCTTCACGTTCTCTTCGGGAATCAGCACCGTCTTGATGCCGCCCCGATGCGCCGCCAGAAGTTTTTCCTTCAGGCCGCCAATGGCCAGGACTTCGCCCCGCAGCGTGATCTCGCCTGTCATGGCGACATCGGCGCGAACCGGAATGCCCGTCAGGGCCGACACCATGGCCGTGGTGATGGCGATACCAGCAGAGGGGCCATCCTTGGGGGTTGCCCCTTCGGGGAAGTGAACGTGCAGATCGCGTTTTTCAAAGGCTGTGGCGGCAATGCCCCACTTCTGGGAGCGTGCCCGCACCACCGTGCGCGCGGCTTCGACCGATTCCTTCATGACGTCGCCAATGGAACCGGTGCGCAGCACCACGCCCTTGCCCGGCATGTCAGCCACTTCAATAGTGAGAAGGTCGCCGCCGACTTCCGTCCAGGCCAGGCCAGTTACCTGACCCACTTTGTTTTCCTTCTCGGCCATACCAAAGATATGCCTGCGCACGCCCAGGAAATCAGACAGGTTTTCGGCCGTGACACGGATGGCCTCGACTTCAACAACCGGCACCTTGCCTTTGGCGCCCTGCGTACTGGCTTCCTTGGCTGCCGAGGACGCCTCGGCCACCTGCAGCAGCAGCTTCTTGACCACCTTGCGGCAGATCTTGCTGATTTCGCGTTCCAGAGCCCGCACGCCGGCTTCTCGCGTGTAGTAGCGCACAATGTCGCGCACGGCGGCTTCTTCGATGACGAGTTCGCCTTCCCGGACGCCGTTGTTCTTCATCAGCTTGGGCAGCAGGTGATCGAAAGCGATATTCACTTTCTCGTCTTCTGTATAGCCCGACAGACGAATCACTTCCATGCGGTCCAGCAACGCGGGCGGAATGTTCAGCGTATTGCTGGTCGCCACGAACATGACATCGGACAGGTCGAAATCGACCTCAATGTAGTGATCCTGGAAGGTGTGGTTCTGTTCAGGGTCCAGCACTTCCAGCAAGGCCGAAGAAGGGTCGCCGCGGAAATCCGCGCCCATTTTGTCGATTTCATCGAGCAGGAACAGCGGATTGCGCACCGCCACCTTGGACATATTCTGCAGAATCTTGCCTGGCATGGAGCCGATGTAGGTGCGGCGGTGGCCGCGGATCTCGGCTTCATCGCGCACGCCGCCCAAAGAGATGCGCACGAACTTGCGCTCCAGGGCCCGCGCCACCGATTTGGCCAGTGAAGTTTTGCCCACGCCGGGCGGCCCGATTAAGCATAAAATGGGGCCTTTTAAAGTA
>JAAZDZ010000272.1 GCA_012512545.1 Alcaligenaceae bacterium
ATCGCAGGTTACATTCGTCATTGGGCTATATCAGCCCAATGGAATACGAAAAACGCTGGCACGCGAGTCAATATAAAATCGCTGCCTGACCCCGGGCTAAGGACTACGAAAAACAGGGGCAATATCAGGGGGCCTCAACCGGAACCCAAGCCCGTCTCTCAGCCCAAGCGCCAGGCGCTACCGCCGGAACTCCCCCGCGTCCAGATACACCACGAACCGCACTCCACCACCTGCCCCTGCGGCTGCCAGATGCAGCGCATCGGTGAAGCCATCACCGAGAAGCTGGACTACATCCCCGGTGTGTTCAGTGTTGAGCAGCACATCCGGGGCAAGTGGGCGTGTCGCCAGTGTGAGACGCTGACCCAGGCGCCGATGTCGGCCCAGGTCATCGACAAGGGCATTGCAACATCCGGCTTGCTGGCGCACGTTCTGGTGGCGAAATATGCGGATCATCTGCCGCTGTATCGCCAGGAGCAGATCTACGCGCGTGCCGGCGTCAAGATCCCACGCTCCACCCTGGCCGAATGGGTGGGGGTGTGCGGGGTGCGATTGCAGCCGCTGGTGGATGCGCTTCGGGAAGCCATCCTGAACGAACCGGTGCTGCACGCGGATGAAACGCCGGTGCAGGTGCTGCAACCCGGCAGCAAGAAGACCCACCGTGCTTACCTCTGGGCCTATGCCCCCGGTGCCTTCCAGGCGCTGAAGGCGGTCGTTTATGACTTTACCGAAGGCCGCGCAGGCGCTCATGCTCGGGCCTTCCTGGGCGACTGGCGTGGCGAACTGATCTGTGACGACTACAGCGGCTACAAAGCCTGCTTCGGGCAAGGCATCACCGAGGTCGGCTGCATGGCGCACGCCCGGCGTAAGTTCTACGAGCTGCACCAGTCGGGCAAGAGCCAGATCGCTGAGCAGGCACTGAAAACCATCGGCCAGCTCTATGAGATCGAGGCTCAGGGGGCGTGCCTGCCCCCTGAAGAACGGCAGCGATTACGGGAGCAACAAGCCCGGCCTGGGGCTGAAGCCTTGCATGCCTGGATGACGGCGCACCGCACAAAGGTGCCTGACGGTACCGGCATCGCTCGGGCGCTGGACTACAGCCTGAAGCGCTGGGCGGCGCTGACCCGTTACCTGGGTGACGGTCGCTTGCCCATCGACAATAACTGGATCGAAAACCAGATCCGCCCCATCGCCCTTGGGCGCAAGAACTGGCTGTTCGCTGGCTCCCAGCGGGCGGGTCGGCGTGCGGCGGCTGTGATGAGCCTGATCCAATCGGCGAAGATGAACGGCCATGATCCGTATGTCTATCTGAAGGACGTGCTCACACGCCTGCCCACGCATCCGAATAGTCGGATCGAGGAATTGCTGCCGCATCGGTGGCAAGCCGAAACGGCGTAGTTAACACCGTTAACCCAAAGCAAAAATACTGACGGCCGCTATTTGCGGCCGTTCGTCAATGTGCGTTGCCCGTGCGCTTACCAAGCAGCGCCTGGTCAGTGAGTTCACCTACGCCGCCGGGTCGTGGGATCGGCCCCGGCGCGTGCTGACCCGCCTTGAATATGGGGCTCAGGGCGTGAACCCGCGCTTCGTGGTCACCAACATCCGCGACGGCGATGCCATGCAGTTGTATGAACGGCTGTACTG
>JAAZDZ010000029.1 GCA_012512545.1 Alcaligenaceae bacterium
CAATATTGTATTGCAAGTCGAATAGGGTTCGTAATGATTGACCGCACAGCGGCCTATTGGAACACCTCGGCCGGTGCTTCTTCACCACAACACAGGGGCGCCTTCGGCTACCGAGATGCAGGAATTCCTTGGGCGACCTCACTGTGACCGAAGCCGCCCACGTCTGACACCCTGCCGCGACAGAGATCGAAGACTGCCACCCGCTCAATCATCAGTAGATAAAAATCCAAAAATGGATAAAATAGCCTAAATAGGCTGTTTTTAGGAACGCATCATGTCCGCACAGTTTGAAGCTATCTCCCAGCTACCCACCGCACCCGCCTCGACCATCAAACGCGAGGGCTGGAAAGGTGTCATGCGCTCGCTAAGTGGCGAAGGTCGGCTTGTTGTCACCAATCACAACGAACCCGAAGCCGTCATACTGTCCACTCAGGAATATGACCGGCTTCTCAAAGCGGCCCGCTCGGCGGTCAATGCGGTCAACGACCCCCTGCAAGCCCTCAGAGATCGATTCGATGCCCGACTTGCGACGCTAGATGCTCCCGATGCAGGCAACCGCCTGCGCGACCTGATGCACAACCCCGGTACATTGGATGGCAACGTCAAGGTCGGAGACACCTTTTGATGTCAGAGCGGCCCGTTCTGTATGTACTGGCCGGCGTGAATGGTGCAGGCAAGAGTTCCATCGGCGGGCATATGCTGACCCAAGCCGGCCTGACCTGGTACAACCCCGATGATTTCGCCAGAGCACTGGTGTCGGAATACGGAATCACGCAAGAGCAAGCCAATATAGAAGCCTGGCAAGAAGGCGTGCGCCGCCTGCGTCAGGCCATGACGACGCGTCGTTCCTTTGCATTTGAGACCACACTGGGTGGGCAAACCATCACTCAGTATCTGCTCCAGGCGTGCGAAACGCATGACGTCATGATCTGGTACTGCGGGTTGCGCGATGCGCAGCTTCACCTGGATCGAATCAGGCTACGCGTTGAACACGGCGGCCATGACATCCCGGAAACCAAAGTCCGGCAACGCTGGGTTTCTTCCTTGAGGAACCTGATCATCCTGATGCCGTCTTTAGCTTATCTGCGGATCTATGACAACAGCGCATCCTTTAAAAAAGGGCAGGCGATTGGCGAACCGAGATTGCTTTTGGAAATGCGGGCGGCCCGGCGCCTTTACCCCGCAACACTGGCAGAGGCCGCCGCGACGCCGGAATGGGCCAAACCCGCACTGGAAGTGGCCTTTGAATTAGATCGCAGCTAGCCGGACATTTCTTCAGCAAGCCTACTGAGGTGGTTTCCAGGTGCGCCGACGGCTCCGGCACGACTACGCGAGATAGACTTAGTGTAAAAGCAAGTAACCACCGGCAGAAAGTCCTCTGTCTGGTCATACCCTACTGCGACAGAAGGGGTTACACGGCTGTCAAGGGTCAGGCGTTTGTTGCGCCGCGTGTTTCACTCGCAAGATTTCAACGGTACGGGAATCATCGAGCACCCGGTAGAAAATGATGTGGTTCTTGTGTGCCACCAGCTCCCGTAACCAGTTGGGCAAGCCAGGGCGACCTGTGCGGCCCATGTTGGGAAATTCTGCAAGCTGCTTTGCCTTGTCGCGTAGATTTTTGCCGAATTTTTTTGCTGTGGCCGGGCTGTCCTTGCCGATGTATCGGACAATCGCCCGCAAGTCTTCGCGTGCCTTGGGACGCCAATCAATGCGGTACATGCTCAAGCGTGCTTTCTTCTGGCCGGTTTGCCTTCAGCCACAAGTGCGGCAATATCCGCGTCCATTTCGGCCATGACTTCATCATGCGGGATGCTTGGCCGGGGGTCGTCGATAGACTCCTGAATTTCGGCAGCCAGCCACTGGTTATAAGCTGCAGCTTCGTGCGCTTCGCGCATGGCGGCGGCACGGCCCCGGTTTCCAGCGTCGTGCTCTTTCTTTGCCGGGTCGTATTCGCTCGCGTCGAATTGGCCGATGGTGATACCCACGTCACGCAACACATTCAACGCAGCCAAAGGGTTGCTAAAGCGGCGCGGCTCAGTGCTGCGGGCTTTTGCCAGAACAGCGCCCGTACCGCTGCGCGTCGCGATATGAACAAGGAACGCCCCGCCTTGTCCCTTCAAGGTCACGCCAGCCACACCACCGGCGCTACTTGCAGCGCGCAGCTGCTCTATGGTCATGCTTTGCATGGTCGGCTCCTTACATGAGGACTCATAAAACACGGTTAATTGTGCATTTAATCAAGGAAGCGTGCAAGACCAACAAATTTTCCCTGAAGTCCGTGGGCGTGCCGTGCGGTTAGTGCGGGAGCTTCGTGAGTACCTGGGCGACCTGACTGTGACCGAAGCAGCCGCGCGCCGCGTCGAGCTACTGCGCCGCACAGGCGGCGAGGCTGGCCTGTGAAAGTCCGCTGGAGCTGCCGATATGTGCTAATGTGGGTTTGTGGTAAATAAGGAGTTTTCACATGAGCCGGCTCACCATAGACCTCACCAGCCAGCAGCATCAAAGCCTCAAAGGGCTGGCCGCCCTGCAAGGCAAGACGATCAAACAATACGTACTGGAACGCCTGTTTCCCGGCGACACCGATGCCGACCGCGCATGGCAAGAACTGAAAGCCCTGCTGGCAACCCGCATCGACGATGGCCTTGCGGGTAAGGTATCCATCAAAAACATCGACGAAATCCTCGACGAGGAACTTGATGGAGATCACCGCGCTTGAGCGACTATGTTCTGACGGAAGCCGCAGAAGCTGATCTGCGCGGAATCATTCGCTACACCCGCAAGCAATGGGGTGATGCTCAAGTCCGCAGATACGTCGCCCGCCTGAAGCAGGGCATCGTTCACCTTGCTACTTGCCGAGGGTCTTATACGGACATGAACGGACTGCATCCTGGTTTGCTCATGGCGCATTGCGAACACCATTATGTTTTTTGTCTACCGAGAGAGGAAGCGCCAGCCTTGGTGGTGGCGATACTGCATGAGCGCATGGACTTGATCGCCAGGGTGAAAGAGCGGTTGGCCGCAGGGCCGATATTGTCGATTACATAGCGGTTGAGAACCCACGGGCGGCGCTCAAGATGGATGACCTTTTCGGCGAAGCTGCCAACAAGCTCGCCGAGTTCCCAAAGCTCGGACAGAAGGGAAAAATTCCTGGTACACGCGAATTGATACCGCATGAAAGCTATCGCCTGATCTACGAAGTGGACGAAGCCTCAGATACAGTTTGGGTAATGTCCCTGGTGGATGTGGGGCTGATGGCCCGCACTTACAACTGACAAGTTGATTTATTGGATGGTGTATATACAATAGGGGGTCTGTCAAATGATACCTTTGGTGGTGTCTCCCGCCATACGTGAGAAGCTTCTCAATAAGCATAAAGTGCAAGAGCTCGAGGTGCGCGAATGTTTCTTAAATCACGAAGGAAAATACCTCATTGACACGCGGGAAGAGCACGCCACAGACCCGCCCACTCTGTGGTTTGTTGGCGAAACTCACCGTGGCAGGCGCTTGAAAATCATTTTCGTGAACCGCGACGGAAACTTGTACCTGAAGTCCGCTTATGATGCGGATGATGCTGCTATACGTATATATACAAAACTGAATCGAAATGGAGATTGATATGACCAAGGCCGACAAGATTCGGGGCACTGAAGAAGCCTGGGAAAAGGGCGGCCAGCTTGGCAACGACATTGAGTATGCTGCTGTTGCCAGCCCCGAGGTACACAAGGGTGTTGAAGACGCGCTTGCAATGCAAATGATCTCAATCCGGCTTCCGAAGTCGGTGATTGAGTCATTCAAAGCGCTGGCCGCCCTCGAAGGGGTCGGATATCAACCGCTGATGCGCGAAGCATTGATGCGCTTTGCAGACGGTGAAGCAAGAAGGGTCTTGATAGAAGTGGCCGAGCGCCACAAGAAGGAAAAGGCTTGCCGCAAAGACGACGGTAAGAAAGCGGCGTAACCCCCTCCCAAGCAGTCAGTACACACCCCAACCCCTCCCTCGCGAGGGGTTTTCGTTGATGCGCGCAGTACAGCAACTTACTCGGAAGCCGCAGCAAAAGCAGCCTGCACGGCACGCACAAGAGAAGGGTGCAATATGCCCAGCTTGGGTGTTTGACCATGGGGGGCATGCGGAGGCACGGAGAACCATTCAGTGTTGTAGGGCAGATCGAGCGCCTGCTTGAGATTGAATTTTGTGTTGTAACTTAACCCTGCCGCTGTGTATGCGGCGGGATTGCGTTCAAGCAAGATGGAGAACTCTCCCCGGTATAGGGTGGTCGTGCGTGGGCTCGTGCCGTAGGCCACCCTTACGGTGAATTGCGGTGCATCATCGTCAAAAACGACAAGAACCAAGGCAGGACGAGGCTTGGGGCGTGGGAGAATGTCGTCGGGGAAGTGGCACCATACGATATCGCCGGCGGCCGGTTCGTCCCACCATTGCGGCGTCATGCCGTTTCCAGATCCAACAGGCTCGATTTCACTGAGCGTTTGCTGCCTTGGGGGACGCGTTTTTTGATTTGCTTGACCTGAGCCGCGGTGAGCGCACCGTCATCGGCTTCGTACTGTGGCAATACACGTACGGCCAGTTCATGAAGCGCATAGTGGATGGCCTGGGTTTCATCAACACCCAGATGATTCGCCAAACGCTTGGCGGTGTCGCGCGTGACGCCTGTCGCGCTGTCGACTGCGCGGTAGCGAAAAGCGATTTGTTGGGATGGGGTGCGGGTAGGCATCAATCTCTCATGATATCAATAAGATATCTTTTTTCGGGCAAGTTGATCAAGCTTTTCGCATTCGCCATGAGGCCGATGCCAGCCCTTGGGCTGGGAGCCGTTGCTCCAGTTGCATGACGAGGTGCTCAGGTCTATTGCCCAAGCGGACACGCGTGGGGCCTGGTACCGTCAATGCTTGAGGCAATCCGGCTGGCTGTAGGGCCGATGGTGTGAGAGGCGGATAATTGGCAGGAAGAGAATTGGAAGAAGTGGTGGAACCCATATAATAATGGTCAGATGAAGTAGTCGCCCTTACATGGACGTCTCCTGGAAAACAAGTTTTTAGCGTGTGAACGTTCAAAGAGGTTGCAGCCTTACATTCGGCCTGTTGATGCAGGCGTTTAACCTGCTGGCCCTGATGGCA
>JAAZDZ010000273.1 GCA_012512545.1 Alcaligenaceae bacterium
AGCAACTGCTGAGGATGCATGGAGAACTCTTTCAGCCCCAGGCCCAGCAGCATGCGCGTCACACGCGCGTCGCCCGCCATTTCTCCGCATACTGCCACGGGCTTGCCGACCCGCTCGCCCGCATTGATGGTGTGAGCGATCAACCGCAACACGGCCGGGTGCATGGGGTCGTATAGCGAAGAGACATCCGCATCACCGCGATCAATTGCCAGGGTGTACTGGATAAGGTCATTCGTGCCGATGGACAGGAAATCCAGGGCTTCGACAAAAGGCTCGATGGCGATCGCCATGGCCGGAATCTCGACCATGGCCCCTACCGAATAATTGCGCGTATGCGCCACGCCGCGCGCATCGAGTTCGCGCCCCGCCGCCTGGATAGCCTGCAAGGCGGCCCGGACCTCATGCATATGGGAAATCATGGGAATGAGGATCCGCACATGCCCATGCACCGTTGCTCTGAGCAGCGCCCGCAGCTGCGTCGCAAACAGTTCCGGCTTGGACAGGCAATAGCGGATCGCGCGCAGCCCGAGCGCCGGGTTGGTGGCCACTGTTGTTTCGCCATCGAGCGTCTTGTCGGAACCGATATCCAATGTGCGAATAGTGACAGGCCGACCTGCCATGGTTTTCACTACGGCGGAGTAAGCCAGGTATTGCTCTTCTTCGGTAGGCAGATCGGCCCGCCCCATGAACAGGAATTCGCTGCGAAACAGCCCGATGCCTTCGGCTCCGGCGTCCAGCGCCATCTGCGCCTCTTCCGGCAGTTCAATGTTGGCTTCCAGCTTGATATTGAAACCATCCAGTGTCACTGCAGGCGCATCGCGCAGGGATTCCAGCTCTTTACGCTCGCGCAGATAGGCCGCCTGACGCTCACGGTATTCAGCCAGCACCTTTGGCGAGGGATTGACCAGCACTACACCTGAGGAACCATCCGCCACCAGCATGTCGCCATCACGCACCAGCGAACGCAAATGCCCCAGGCCCACAACAGCGGGTACATTCATGCTGCGGGCCACAATGGCGGTATGCGAGGTCGGCCCGCCCAGGTCGGTCAGAAAAGCCGCAAAGCGCCCTTCCCTCAGCCTCAGCATGTCTCCGGGAGAAATATCGCGGGCCACGACAATCAGCGAATCGTTGGAATCGTTAACGCTTTCAAGATTGGTCAGCAGGCTGGTGGAACCCGAAAGCACGCGCAACACGCGCTCAATCACCTGCCGGATATCCGCACCACGTTCACGCAGATAGTCGTCTTCCATTGCCAGAAACTGCTCGGCAAGAATCTGCCCCTGCGTCGTGAGTGCCCATTCGGCGTTGTAATGGCGTTCGCGAATGAACTCACCCGCCTGCTGGCTGAGCATGGGGTCTTCGAGCAGCAGGCGATGCACTTCCAGAAGCGGCCCCATTTCAAGCGGCGCATCAGCAGGCAGGGTGTCGATCAGAACCTGCAGTTCCTGGGTGGCGCGGTCAATCGCCTGACGCAGCCGCTGGCATTCCGCTTCGACGTCTTCGTCCTGAATGCGATAGTGATTCACCTCCAGCGCCGCCGCGCCCATGATGGCTGCCCGTCCGATGGCATACCCTTTCACCACGCCCTGTCCTTGCATGCAAAGCATGGAACGATAGCCACAGGATTCCGTGATTGAAGCGTTTTCTGACAGAACGGAGCCTGTCCCGGCCTGCTCGCCCAGATTTGAAGACATGTTCATTCGGGTTCGCCAAACTTATTTTCAAACAGCTTCTGAATGGCCTCCAGGGCTTCGTTCTCATCCACCCCTTCGGTATCCACGGTCACGGTGATACCCAGACCGGCTGCCAGCATCATGACGCCCATAATGCTTTTGGCATTCACCCGCTGATTGCCACGGGCAATATAGACTTCGGATTGAAAACGGCCTGCGACCTGAGTCAGTTTTGCCGCGGCGCGCGCATGCAGACCAAGCTTGTTGCTGATGACGATATCAATGGATGGCATTTTTCTCGTTGTCGTAGTGTCCGGCAGCGGCGTGAAAAGCTTGGAGACTCGTCTCAAACAAGCGAGGCGGCATCAACAATGCCCCGCACCGCAGCCTGTCGGATGGTTTCGCTGAATTTCTCGGGGTTTTCCTGGCAAGAGGTCAGCGCCTTGAGCACCATGCACAGATTGGTGCCCGTTACCAGATGGCCGTGCACGCCACGCTGCGCTGCCTCGTCGAGCGCCTTGCGCGCGATATTGAAAGGCGTGGCGCCGAAGATATCGGACAGCACGAGAACCTCGCCGTCGGAGTGCTCAATAAGCGCGCGGGCGACGCGCTTGATGGCGGATTCAGGGTTTTCGTCGGCCACCACATCGAAAACGGCCAGCTGAGGCACCCGGCCCAGCACATGTGCCGCGCATTCAGCGAAAGCGCGGCCCAGGGGTGCATGCATGACCAGTACGATGCGAGCCATTCAGGTTTCCGTTGCCCGTTCCAGTGCCTGGGCAAAAAAGTCACCAACATCGAAACCACTTTGCTCGGTGATTTCCACAAAGCAGGTGGGACTGGTGACATTCACTTCAGTAAGATTGTCGCCGATGACATCCAGGCCGACCAGCAGCAGGCCGCGACCGGCAAGACGGGCGCAAGCGATTTCCGCGATTTCGCGATCGCGTTCGGTAAGCGGCTGGGCCACACCCCGCCCTCCCGCAGCGAGGTTTCCACGCGTTTCACCTGCCAGGGGAATGCGGGCCAGCGAATACGGCACCGGTTCGCCTCCCACGAGCAGAATGCGCTTATCGCCATTGACGATTTCAGGGATGTAGCGTTGCGCCATGATGGAGCGTGCGCCGTCCAGCGTCAGCATTTCCAGAATGCTGCCGACGTTATGCTCGCCCTCGATCATGCGAAAAACGCCCGAGCCCCCCATGCCATCCAGCGGTTTGACCACCACATCGCCATGCTGCTGATGAAAAGCCCTCAGCCGCGCAATATCGCGTGTCACCAGAGTAGGTGCGGTGAATTCCGGGAACTCGGTGATGGCAAGCTTTTCAGGATGATTGCGGATCGCCGCGCCTGAGTTGAACACGCGCGCGCCCTGGGCTTCGGCATATTCGAGCATGTGCGTGGCATACACGTATTCCATGTCGAAGGGAGGATCTTTGCGCATGATGACAGCGCTGAAATCTGCCAGCCTTGTTTCGGCGGCTTCAGCTGTGTTGCGCCACCATGCCTGACCGTGAAGATCGGCATTCTCAACAAGCGTTATCGCCTGGGCCACGGCCTTGACCGTACCCCCGTCAATGTAGAGATCGGGCTGATAGGCGACGCTGAGACGATGGCCGCGCGCCTGCAGCGCACGCATCATTGCGACAGAAGAATCCTTGTAAGCCTTCAGTTCAGGCAGCGGGTCAATGATGAACAATACGTGCATGGCGCACCTGTAAAACTGCCCGCCACGTTGTGCCGCGGCGGGCGAGTGATTGATCAGCTTTCAGGCGTGGCAGCTCAGGAAGATGCTTCGCCCGGCTTGGCTGTCTTCTTGCGTGGCGCCAGAACCATGACCATCTGACGACCTTCAAGCTTGGGCATGGCCTCTACCTGGGCCATATCGCCAAGATCGTCACGAACCCGTTCGAGCACACGCATGCCGAGTTCCTGGTGGGCCATTTCACGACCCCGGAAACGCAACGTGACCTTCGCCTTGTCGCCTTCTTCAAGGAAGCGCTTCAGATTGCGAAGCTTGACCTTGTAGTCGCCTTCATCGGTGCCAGGACGGAACTTGACTTCCTTCACCTGGATGGTCTTCTGCTTGGCCTTGGCTTCCGCCTGGCGCTTCTGCTCCTGGTACTTGAACTTGCCATAGTCCATGAGCTTGCATACGGG
>JAAZDZ010000030.1 GCA_012512545.1 Alcaligenaceae bacterium
CGACGGCAACATCGGCTGTCTGGTGAACGGTGCCGGTCTGGCCATGGCCACCATGGACACCATCAAGCTGTTCGGCGGCGAGCCGGCCAACTTCCTCGACGTCGGCGGTGGTGCCACGGCCGAGAAAGTGACCGAAGCCTTCAAGATCATGCTCAAGAACCCAGACGTTAAAGCGATTCTGGTGAACATCTTCGGTGGCATCATGCGCTGCGACGTCATCGCCGAAGGCGTGATCGCTGCATGCAAGGCTGTCAACCTGCAAGTTCCGCTGGTTGTTCGCATGAAGGGTACCAACGAAGAGCTTGGCAAGAAGTTGTTGGCCGAGTCCGGACTGCCGATTATCAGCGCCGACACCATGGCTGAAGCCGCTCAAAAAGTTGTGGCTGCCGCCAAATAAGAATTTGCCGAGGATTTTTAAATGTCGATTCTGATCAACAAAGACACCAAGGTCATTACACAGGGAATGACCGGCAAAACGGGCCAGTTCCACACCCATTATTGCCGCGAATACGCCAACGGCAAGGAAGCCTTCGTTGCCGGGGTACACCCTAAAAAGGCTGGCCAGGATTTCGAAGGTGTGCCCATCTACGCTTCGGTCAAGGAAGCCAAGGCAGAAACCGGCGCAACGGTTTCCGTCATTTACGTGCCGCCTGCAGGCGCAGCCGATGCCATCTGGGAAGCGGTTGACGCCGACCTGGATCTGGTCATCTGCATTACCGAAGGCATTCCTGTGCGCGACATGCTGATGCTGCGCAACCGCATGGAAGCCGAAAACAAGAAAACGCTGCTGCTGGGCCCCAACTGCCCGGGCCTGATCACCCCCGACGAAATCAAGATCGGCATCATGCCCGGTCATATTTCGCGCAAGGGCCGCATCGGTGTGGTCAGCCGTTCCGGCACGCTCACCTACGAAGCCGTGGCTCAACTGACTGAACTGGGTCTGGGCCAGTCTTCGGCTGTGGGTATCGGCGGCGATCCCATCAACGGCCTGAAGCACGTTGATGTCCTCAAAATGTTCAACGAAGATCCTGACACCGATGCCGTTGTCATGATCGGTGAAATTGGCGGCCCCGACGAAGTCAATGCCGCCCGTTGGGCGAAAGACAACATGACCAAGCCTGTTGTAGGCTTTATTGCTGGCGTGACTGCTCCTCCCGGAAAACGGATGGGCCACGCTGGCGCGCTGATTTCCGGCGGTGACGATACCGCTGACGCCAAGCTTGAAGTCATGGAAGCTTGCGGTATCCGTACCACCCGCGATCCATCCGAAATGGGCAAACTGCTCAAATCGGTGTTGTAAGTAATGGGGGGCCCGTCACAAGCGGGCCCTTGGGAAACCTTGCCTGATTCAAGGTTTCCTTACATACTGTGTATCCGTATTCTTCCCCCAAGGGAGTGGCGGAGCACTCGCAGGGCCTTGCGGCGATTCTTACAAGAAGCTGAATTATAATGGCCCGCTTTTTGCACCCTGCGTAGCTTGACTGCGTGTGGGCCTTAGAATCCACCTTCTTGGTGCCAATGGGCACCTACGGAAACACCTATGGTTGAATTTTTTGAAACGCTCCACTGGGGCGCAGTTTTCCAGATCATCCTGATCGACATCCTGCTGGGGGGCGATAACGCGGTCATCATCGCGCTGGCCTGCCGTAATCTTCCCAAAAAGCAACGCATGCAAGGCATTCTCTGGGGCACGGCAGGGGCGATTTTCCTGCGGGTCATCCTCATTGCCTTCGCTCTGGTTCTGCTCGAAGTTCCCTTCCTCAAGGTCGTGGGCGGCGGGCTGCTGCTGTGGATCGGCGTCAAATTGCTGCTGCCCGAAGAAGACGAGCATGGCAATGTCTCCGGGGCGACATCGGTCTGGACAGCAGTCAAAACCATTCTGATTGCCGACCTGGTCATGAGCCTGGATAACGTCATCGCCATTGCCGGCGCTGCGCAGAACACGCATGCCGATCATCAGATCTACTACGTGATCTTCGGTCTGATTGTCAGCGTGCCCATCATCATCTGGGGCAGCACCCTGGTGCTCAAGCTCATCGACCGCTTCCCGCTGGTCGTCACCTTTGGCGCGGGCCTGCTGGGCTGGATTGCCGGTGGCATGCTGGTTACCGACGTCTTTGTCATCAACCAGTTCGGCGAGGTCAGTGCCACGGTGAAAATCATTGCAGAAGTCATCGGCGTGATTTTCGTAATCGGACTTGGCAAGTGGCTGGCATCCCGCCGCGCTTCCAAGCAGGGCGAGCTCAATGAGTCTGTTTAAGTCTTCATCTGATCACAAGAAGTCCGACAAGGGGCTGTCGCTGCTGCAGGGCCTGGGCATACTGGCCCTCATCGGCATTGCGCTGGCCGTGTTGTTCAGCTATCTGGCAGGGTGAGTATGTCGAAATATCCTTCCCGACTTGTGATCGCCACGCGCGCCAGCCGGCTCGCGCTCTGGCAGGCCGAGCACGTGCAGGCGCGCTTGCAGGCGCTTTACCCTGAATGTGAAGTCAGTCTGCTGAAGATGACCACCCGGGGCGATCAAATCCTCGACCGCACGCTTTCCAAAGTCGGCGGCAAGGGGCTGTTCGTCAAGGAACTGGAAACTGCCTTGCTGGATGGCAGGGCAGATCTCGCCGTGCATTCGCTCAAGGATGTGCCGGTCGATCTGACCACGCCTTTCAGCCTGCCGGTCATCATGGAGCGCGACGACCCTCGCGACGCTTTCGTGTCTTCCGGCTACGCCTCGCTCGAAGCGCTGC
>JAAZDZ010000274.1 GCA_012512545.1 Alcaligenaceae bacterium
ATGAAGAAGAGAGACACGGCCCACACCCCGAGGCCACAGCAGATGCCGCGCGCGACGGCGGCCAGCAGGTAGGCGCCGTAGATTTCCAGGTGCGACATGGGCGGCAGCAGGATGAACACCAGGTTGCCCGTAATGCGGCTTTGTATCAGCGATGACGACGGGTTGGCAAAGGCATTCTGCAGCATGCTCATCATCATCAGCCCTGGGATCAGAAAAGACGTATACGGCAGGGAATCATAGACACGCACGCGATCTTCCAGCACATGAGCGAAGATCAGCAGGTAGAGCAGCGCAGTCAGTACCGGCGCGGCGATGGTCTGGAAGCCGACCTTCCAGAAACGCTGCAGCTCTTTGCGCAGCAGTGTGGGAAAGCCCGAACCCATGTCGGTGCGGCGCTGGCGGATGGGCGTGCTGCTCATGCCAGTTCCTCCAGGCCCTCGGCGTGCATGAAGCGGACGAAAGCATCTTCGAGGTCGTGCCCGCCTACCTGGGCAAGCAGGGCTTCGGTGGTATCAAGAGCGATGACACGGCCCTGCTTGAGCATGGCAATGCGCCCGCACAGCGCTTCGGCCTCTTCCAGATAGTGGGTGGTGAGCAGAATGGTGTGGCCTTCTTTGTTCAGACGTGAAATGAATTCCCACAGCGTGCGGCGCAGATCGACGTCCACGCCTGCGGTGGGTTCGTCAAGAATGATGACCGGCGGGCGGTGCACCAGTGCCTGGGCCACCAGGACGCGACGTTTCATGCCGCCCGACAGGGCGCGCATATTGGTGTCGGATTTATCGCTCAGGCCCAGGTTGGCAAGGATTTCGTCTATCCAGTCGTCGTTGTTGCGCAAGCCGAAATAGCCAGACTGCAGGCGCAGGGTCTCGCGTACCGTGAAGAAGGGGTCGTAGACGAGCTCCTGAGGCACAACGCCCAGCGACTGGCGGGCTTCGCGGAACTGCCTGGTGACATCGTAGCCGCAGACTTCTGCGCGGCCTTGAGAAGGCAGGGCCAGGCCGGCCAGTATGGAAATCAGTGTGGTCTTGCCTGCGCCATTGGGGCCGAGCAGACCGAAGAATTCACCATGCCCGACTGTCAGATTGACATTGTCGAGCGCCTGGAACCCTTGCTTGCGAGGTTGGCCAGCCAGGGCTTCGGCAAGCCGGCGTGGGCGTGGCGCATAGATTTTGGAGATGTTTTCTAGCTTGAGCGCAGACATTTTCTGGTAATGAAGCCCGGTTCGGGCAGTAAGCAGGCATGAACAAGAGCGCCGCGGATGGATACGCGCGGCGCCTCAAGCCTGACTGTCCATTATAAGCGGCGGCTGTGAAAGCTTCCCGCGCACGCAGGTGGCGCGGTCGCGGAATGTTGTGCCGCTTACCGGAGATTGTTTTTGTTCAGCGCAGCAATCAGGCCGTCGATGCCCGATTGCTGAATCTGCTGGGCAAACTGGTTGCGGTAATTCTGAATCAGCCAGATGTTCTCGACGTTGATGTCATAGACCTTCCAGCCATCGGGGTTCTTTTCCAGGCGGTAATCCACGCCAACGGCGGGACCGTTCTGCTGGGTGATCAGTGAGCGCACGACAACATCGTCGGCGCTGGCGTCGCCGCGAAAGGGCTGGATATCAATGCGGGAGACATCATCCACGTTGGCCAGGGCGCCGCTATAAGTGCGGATCAGGGTGCCGCGGAAAGCATCGACCAGGGCCTGCTGCTGTTCCGGGCTGGCCTGACGCCAGTGGCGGCCTGCTGACAGACGGGTGGTTTTCTCGAAATTCACATAAGGCAGAATCAGTTCGTCGACCAGTTCATTGATGCGTTTCAGGTCGCCGCTTTTAACTGCTTCGTCATTTTTGACCGCCTGCAGAGCGTTGTCGGCCACGGCCTGGACGAAATCATTGGGCGCGGCGGTGGGGTCTACCGGCTTCTGGGCCAGGGCAGGCAGGCTGACCAGCAGGGCCGCCAGCAGCAAGGCGCCACCCGCCCAGCGGCGGGCGTGACGGGAAAAATCAGAAAGGGCGAGAGGGGTGTGCATATACATCCTTTTTCTATCCGGACGGTCTGGGAAAGCAGTTTTCATGCCTTCGGGCTTATTGAGCAGCCTCGTTGGTGCCGTCGTCGGAATAATCGGGCAGTTCGTCGTCGGAGTAGTCGGGCAGCGCGCCGCCATCGGCTCTGCGCTGGTTGACCCGGGCGTCGCGCTGTTGCAGGTAGGCGTCGCGGATGAAGCTGTAGCGGTCCAGGGCGGTTTCATCGACCAGCTGATCGGCGTCCAGCAGGCTTTCACGCAGGTCAACCGCGTAAAGCCCCAGAACCGAGTTGCGCAGCGGAATGTTGTCGATTTCGAAAATCGGTGTCAGCGGAGAAATATCCACCGCCAGGGAGCTCAGGCTGGCTGTGCCGTCACGCAAGGTGCTGGAGCCCACGAAAGGCAGTACCACGTAGGGGCCGCTGCCAATGCCCCAGACGCCCAGGGTGGTGCCGAAATCGTTGGGGATTTTGTGGGCGCCGTTCATGGAGGCGACGTCGATACAGCCGCCCAGGCCCATGGTGGAATTGAACAGCACGCGTCCCAGGGTGTTGAAGAAATCGTGGCCCCGCCCTTGCAGCATGCTGTTCAGTGCCGACCACATATCATCGAAGTTGCCGAAGATATTGTGGATACAGGAGCGCATAGGCTGCGGCGTGAGGTCGCGATAAGCGTAGGCAATGGGCTTGAGCAGGGCGCCATCCACGGCTTCGTTGAATGCGAACGTGCCACGGTTGAAGTTTTCCCAGGGGTCACGCGGATTGGTGGGTTCGGCAGTTGATGCGCAACCGCCCACGAAAACAGTTGCGGCTACGGCGGCGGCCAATCCGAGGCGGCGATGGGTGGCGGGGCGGACGTTGTTGTTCATTGCTTAATCCTGGCTGCTGGCTGAGCTGTAGAGGAACTTGCTGATGAGTTCTTCCAGTACGACAGCGCTTTGTGTGTATTGGACGGTATTCCCTTGCGCAAGCATTTTATCCTCCCCGCCGGGGGTGATGCCGATGTACTGTTCACCAAGCAGGCCGGAGGTAAGAATGGAAATGGAGGAATCCGTAGGGAATTCATATTTGGATTCCAGGTCAAGGCTCACCACAGCCTGGAAGCGCTCGTTATCGAAGGAGATGCCGGAAACCCGCCCTACGACGACGCCGCTGCTCTTGATGGGCGCTCTGACCTTGAGGCCGCCGAGGTTGTCGAAATAAGCTTGCACCTGATAGGTGGGTGCGAAGGAGAACGAGCTCATATTGCCGGCGCGCAGGGCCAGGAAGACCAGAGCAATGGCGCCCAGCAAAACAAAGAGCCCCACCAGGAAATCGGTTTTTTCGCGGGTCATGTGTGTATCCATTGAATCGGTTAGCTGAACATCAGGGCCGTCATGATGAAATCCAGGCCCAGCACAAGCAGGGAACTGGTGACAACCGTGCGGGTAGTGGCGCGTGATACGCCTTCAGGGGTGGCGCGGGCCGTCCAGCCGGCATGCAGCGCGACCAGGGTGACGGCGATGCCGAACACCACGCTTTTAATGAAGCCATTCAGGACATCATTGATGACGTCCACGCCTTCCTGCATCTGCGACCAGAATGCGCCGGGGTCAATACCGATAAGCTGTACCCCGACGACCCAGCCGCCGATCACGCCCACCATGGAAAAGACGGCGGCCAGCACGGGCAGGGCAATGACGCCGCCCCAGAAGCGCGGCACCAGCACGCGGCGGATGGGATCAACCGCCATGACCTCCATGGCGGCAAGCTGTTCGCCTGCTTTCATCAGACCGATTTCAGCCGTCAGGGACGTGCCGGCCCGCCCGGCGAACAGAAGCGCCGTGACCACCGGCCCGAGTTCGCGTGTAAGCGACAGGGCGACCAGCAGGCCCAGCGCTTCTTCGGAACCATAGCGGCTGAGCGTGTAATAGCCCTGCAAGCCCAGCACGAAGCCCACGAACAGCCCCGATACCGCGATGATGAGCAGCGAATGGTTGCCGATGAAGTGCACTTGCTGGGAGACCAGCCGGGGGCGGCGCAGGGCGGCGCCGCTGCGCGCCAGTATGGCGCCCGCCAGACGCATGAAGGCGCCCAGGCCGGTTACACCGGTGCGCACCCGCGAGCCGAGTTTGCCAATGGCTTTGAAGGGCGTCGTCATGATCGGCGTCCTTTGCGTTGTTCCAGCCACCGAGTGTAGGCCGGGGAAACCGGGTAGTGGAAAGCGATGGGGCCATCGGGCTTGCCATCAAGGAATTGCCGCACATAGGAATCTTGCGAAGCGGACAGTTCTGCCGGAGAGCCCTGCGCGATGAGTTTGCCTTGCCCCACCATATAGACCTGGTCGGCGATGCCGAAGGATTCGGCCACATCGTGGGTGATGAGCACCGAAGCGCAGCCGAGCTTGTCGGTCAAGTTGCGGATCAGCTGGGCCGTGATGCCCAGGGAGATGGGATCAAGGCCGGCAAAGGGTTCATCGTAGAGAATGAGTTCAGGCTCCAGCACAATGGCGCGCGCCAGTGCGACGCGGCGCGCCATGCCACCGGAAATTTCAGAAATGCGCAGGTGGGCGGCAGCCTTGAGGCCGACGGCATCCAGCTTTT
This sequence comes from Alcaligenaceae bacterium, assembly GCA_012512545.1. Classification (GTDB taxonomy): domain Bacteria; phylum Pseudomonadota; class Gammaproteobacteria; order Burkholderiales; family Burkholderiaceae_B; genus Yanghanlia. The sequence goes on from JAAZDZ010000274.1 coordinate 4,598, forward strand.
CCAGCACACGCTCGTGAATCTGGTTCTCAGAAATACGGGTGTGCTCGCGCAAGGGGAACGCGACATTCTCGAAGACGTTCAGGTCGGTGAACAAGGCCCCCTGCTGGAACAGCACGCCCATGCGCTGGCGCAGCTGCCGCAGGGCTTCGCCCGACAGCCGGGCGATATCCTGGCCGAACACGGCCACCCGGCCCCGCTGCGCCACGATTTGCGCAGTCGCGGCGCGCAACAGCGTTGTCTTGCCCGAGCCAGAGCCGCCCATCAGGGCGACCACCTGGCCTTTGCGGGCTTCAATGCTGATTCCGCTCAGCACGGTGAAGTCGCCATAGCCGAGCGCGACATCGTCGAATTGCAGAATAGTGTCTGTAGACGGGGCAGGAGTCATAAGAATGCGGTTAATGATCTCGCGGCCATTGTATCGTGTGGAAGAGGGTCGCCTGCTGGAATTCCTTGGGCGTGTACATATCCAGCCTGGCGCCGCAGGTTGGCTCTTCTGCTTCAGCGGGCGCTTTTCTGGCTGGGGGCGCCTATGAAACCAGTAGCCAGCAGTGTACCCAACAGTACGATGACCGTCCCGGCGAGCATGCGCAGACCAAGCGGCTCGCTCAGGATGACGACTCCCCAGAAAATGCCGAACAGCGGCACGAGAAAGGTCACGGTGATGCTGCGGGTGGCGCCCACCCGGTCAATCAGGCCGTAGTAGATAAGATAAGCCAGGCCGGTGCACAGCAAGGCCAGGGCCAGTGCGGAACCCCAGGCGGTGGCAGAAACAGGGGTGGCGGGCCAGGTGTAGATGGCCAGCGGCAGCAGGACGACGGCCGCTGCGGTGACACTGCCCGCTGCCATGGCGAGCGGATCCACCCCCTTCAGAAAGCGGGTGGTATAGCTGGCGGCATAACCATAGCTGAGTGAGGCGGTCAGGCAGATGAGTATGCCCGTTCCCATCCCGCCAGTGCCGAAAGACAGATCATTCCAGACCAGGACGACAATGCCCGTGAAGCCGATCATCAGGCCGACAATGCGCCAGCGCGTCAGCCTTTCCTTCAGCCAGAGCCGGGCGATCAGCGCGCCGAACAGCGGGGTGATGGCGTTGATGACTGCCATAAAGCTGGCTGGCACAGTCTGTGCTGCGATATTGAAGCAGAGAAAAGGCAGCCCGGCCGCGAAGATACCCATGATGCTGATATGCCTGATGTGTTTCCAGATCACGCTCAGGCGGCCTCGCAGGCCAGCAAAAATCATAAGGAAGACAGCCCCCAGGCCCAGGCGCACTTCCACCAGGGCAAAGGGGCCGAACTCTCCGACGCTCAGGTGCATGAACAGAAAGGAGCTGCCCCAGATTGCGGCAAGGATGAAAAGATCTCGGTAGTCTTTGGCTAGCATGTGATAAGTGTCGGGGCGGGTGGGGCAGGCCGGAGTAAGGGAGTAAGATATCCGGGATTATCGTCTTTCAGATCAGTGAGGTGGCAAGTGCAGGAATTGAAGCATTCAGCGCTGTTCAGACAGCAGTGTTATATCAACGGTCAATGGCAGGACGCTGACAGCGGCGAAACCCTTGCCGTGAACAACCCGGCTACAGGCGGGCAACTGGGAAC
>JAAZDZ010000275.1 GCA_012512545.1 Alcaligenaceae bacterium
GGCAAGGGTCTGAAGGACGCCGTCAACTAAACAGCTGCTGCTTGCAAAGAATAAATACAGTCGCTATAATTTATTCTTTGCAGTTCGCAAGCTAAAGCTTTTAAGTGGTACCCCACGGGGTGCTTAGCTCAGCTGGTAGAGCGGCGCCCTTACAAGGCGTAGGTCGGCGGTTCGAACCCGTCAGCACCCACCAAAAAGCAACAAAAACAGGCACTTGGTTAACTCCACGTGCTTTTTTTGTCGCCTGCGGTTTTGTATCGGCTGGCGGGGGCCGCGGCGGTAATCACACCGCCCCAACCCGCGCTGGCTACTCAGCCTTCTTTCAAAGCCTGTTCAAAATCGTGAATCAGGTCTTCTGTATCTTCTATACCCACTGAAATCCGCAACTGGTTGTCGGCGATGCCCATTTGCGCGCGCAATTGTGGGCCCATTTCATAATAGATGGTGTGGGCCACAGGCAGAACCAGGCTGCGGTTGTCGCCGACATGCGTTGCCAGTACAAGCACTTCAAGGCGGTTCAGGAAAGCGAAAAGGTCAACATTTTCATCGAGTTCCACCGCCATCAAGGCGCCGTAACGCCCGCCAAACAGCTTTTTGGCCCGCTCATGCTGAGGGTGCTGTTCCAGACCGGGATAGGTGACACGCGCCACACGCGGGTGCGCCGACAGCGCGCGTGCCAGCGCCAGGGCGTTATCGCAGGCTTTGCCCATGCGCAGCGCCAGGGTCTCGGCTCCGGCCGCAATGCGGTGGGCCGCATCGGATGACAACGTCGCCCCCATATCGCGCAGCCCCTTCTTTTTGATCTGGGTCAGCCCCCATCCGGCAGGATTTCCAGTTCGATAGACATCGGCAATATTCGGGTAAACAGACCAGTCGAACAGCCCCGTATCCGTTACTGCGCCGCCCAGCGCATTGGCATGGCCGCCAATATGCTTGGAAAGCGAGTTCACCACCAACCCGGCCTTGAGCGCCTTGCCCGTACACAGCCAGGGGCTGGATAAGGTATTGTCCAGCACATACAGCAGCTTTTCTGCCGCGCACCAGTTGCCAATGCCTTCCAGATCGCACACATGGGTGCCGGGGTTGGCCAGGCTTTCCACAAACACCATGCGTGTTTCAGGGCGGCGCGCAGCCTTCACCTGTTCAAGGTCGGTGGCGTCCACCAGCGTGACTTCCACCCCCAGATTCTGCAACGTGCCCAGCAGGCTGTTGGTGTTGCCAAAAATATACTGGCTGCTGATGATGTGATCCCCCTGCTTGAGCAGGGTCAGGAATACTGCTGCCAGCGCGGCCATACCCGTTGCGAACACCACGGAATTTACGCCCTCTTCCATCCGGGTGATTTTGGCTTCCAGAGCCCCCGTGGTGGGCGTGCCCTGCCGGGCGTAGGAAAACCCGGGCCTGCCCTGAAAGACTGCAACCAGGTCTTCCGCCTTGTCGAACGCATACTGCGCCGATGGGTGAATCGGCTTGTGTACAGCGCCGTCCTCAGTGCCGAGGCGGCGGTCGGAATGCAAAATAGAAGTCGTGAATTTATTATTGGCCATGATCAACCCTTGACTGCCGTCCGCTGCCTGACGGTTTCGTACAGGCACACAGCGCTGGCAACACTGACATTTAAACTTTCCACCGAACCCAGCATGGGGATGTTGACGAGCTCGTCGCAGGTTTCGCGCGTCAGGCGGCGCATGCCTTCGCCTTCCGCCCCCATGACCCACGCCATGCTGCGCCGCCCGTCCACCTGATGCAGCCCTGCTGGCGCCTCGTCGTCCGTGCCTACCAGCCAGACATCGCGCTCTTTAAGGGCCCGCATGGTGCGCGCCAGGTTGGTGACCATGATGTAAGGCACGGTTTCCGCCGCACCACAGGCCACGCGGCGCACCGTGGCATTCAGCCCTACTGCCTTGTCGCGCGGCGCAATCACCGCATGCACACCGGCGGCATCCGCCGTGCGCAGGCAGGCGCCCAGGTTATGCGGGTCGGTGACGCCATCCAGCAGCAGCAACAGGGCGGGTTCGCCTTTATCCTCAAGCTCGTCCAGGACTTCATCAACATCCACAGCCAGCACATTGGCCTGCGCCAGCGCCACCACGCCCTGATGACGCATGCCCCCGGACATGCCGTCCAGGCGCGCGGCAGGCACAGTGCGCGGCTTCACGCCAGCCTCCCGGGCCTGCTCAATCAGGTTCAGGATGCGCTTGTCGCGCCGCGATTCATCGAAATAAAGTTCCTTGATGGTTTCCGGCGCATGGCGCAAACGCGCGATGACGGCATGGAAACCGGCCAATACCTGTGACGACATGATTACCTCGAAGTGGGTCGGTCAGGGAAGCCCAAAGCTTCCCCAGCACGGCATTTTAACGCCGTGAGCCGCCGGACTTCTTGCTGGAGTCTGAAGCCGCTTTACGTGCGCTGCGCTTGGCTTCCGCGCGGCGCTGGCTGGCCGTCGTGCCCTTGAGGGCTTCGGGCTTGGCGGAAGCGGCCCGTTTGACGCGGCGCGGCGTCTCGGGTTTATCGGGCGCTGTCAGCGTTTTGAAGCTCGTACCCTTGACCAGCCGGAACTCGATGCGACGCGCTTCGAGATCGACCCGGGCCACCTGCACCTGGACGGAATCGGTAAGGCGGTAGCGCATGCCTGTACGTTCGCCGCGCAGTTCGTGCGAAGCCTCGTTGTACTGGAAGTAGTCGGAACCCAGTTCAGAGACGTGTACCAGCCCTTCCACAAACAGGGTTTCCAGGGTGATGAACAGGCCGAATGGCGCTACGCCGGTTACCCGGCCGCTGAAGATTTCGCCAACGTGTTCCTTGATGAACCAGCATTTGAGCCAGGCTTCAACATCGCGCGAGGCGTCATCGGCACGGCGCTCTGCCGCCGACAGAACCAGGCCGAGTTTTTCCCAGGCCGCTTCTTCGGGGTTATCGCCAGGCAGCACCATGGCGGCGGCGACATCATCGACCTTGGGCACGTAACGCTTGCCCGCCAGAATGCCCTTGATGACGCGATGCGTGAGCAGATCGGGGTAGCGCCGGATCGGCGACGTAAAGTGCGCGTAGTGATCGTATGACAGGCCGAAATGGCCGGATTGTTCGGGGCTGTAAATGGCCTGCTGCAAGGAACGCAGACACATGGTCTGGATGATTTCGTAGTCGGGCCGCCCCCGCGCCTGCTGCACCAGGCGGGCGTAATCTTCGGTGGAAGGGTCGTCTCCGCCATCCAGAGACAGGCCCACCGTGCTCAGATAGGCGCGCAGTGTCTGCAGTTTTTCAGGGGTGGGGCCTTCGTGCACGCGATACAGGCCATGGCGTTTGTTGCGCGTCATGAATTCAGCCGCGCAGGTATTGGCCGCCAGCATGCATTCTTCAATCAGCTTGTGGGCATCGTTGCGCACAGTGGCTTCAATGCGTTCTATGCGGCCCAGCGGAGTGCAGACGATGCGGGTTTCGACGGTATCGAAATCAATGGCGCCGCGCTTGACGCGGGCCGCCGCAAACAGCTGGTAGAGTTCGTGGAGATCGCGTACATGCGGCAGAAGATCGCCCAAGGCGGTGGCAGCCGGCCCGTTGGGCTGCTGCAGGGATTCCCACACCTGCGTATAGGTGCAGCGCGCATGCGAATGAATAACCGCTTCGTAGAACTGGTAGGCGGTGATCTGCCCCGCTTTCTGCCCGCTTCCGGCAATCACCATGTCGCAGACCAGTACCAGGCGGTCGGCATCCGGGTTCAGCGAGCAAATGCCATTGGACAGCGCTTCGGGCAGCATGGGAATCACGCGCCTGGGGAAATACACGCTGGTGCCGCGTTCCAGCGCATCGCCGTCAATGGCATCGCCCGGGCGCACATAATGGCTGACATCGGCAATGGCCACCAGCAGGCGCCAGCCAGCGCGGCGGCGTTTTTCAGTGCCCAGGTTCACGGGCATGCAAAATACGGCATCGTCGAAGTCGCGGGCGTCTTCGCCATCAATCGTGACGAAGGGCACATCGCGAAGATCAATTCTGCCCTTGATTTCAGACGGCCGCACGTTATCGGGCAGCCTGGCCGCCTGAGCCTGGGCGCCTTCTGAAAATTCGTGCGGCACGCCGAACTTGCGCACGGCGATTTCGATTTCCATGCCGGGATCGTCGATTTCACCCAGCACTTCCACCACCCGGCCCAAAGGCTGGGTATGGCGGGTTGGCTGCTGGAGAATCTGTACCGTTACGACCTGGCCGTGTTCGGCTTCGTTGATTTCCTGGACGGGAATCAGGATATCGCGCTTGATGCGCTGATCTTCGGGCACCACAATGCAGGCGCCGCGTTCGCGCAGGAAGCGCCCCACCAGACTGTTGGTGCGGCGTTCCAGCACCTCGACAATCATGCCCTCAAGCTTGCCGCGATATTCGCCTTCGATTTTCGCCAGCACGCGGTCGCCGTGCAGCACCTTGAGCATTTCACGCTGCGGCAGAAAGAGATCTGGCCCGCCATCGTCGCGCAACAGAAAGCCGAAACCATCGCGATGCCCCTGCACTTTGCCGGCAATGAATTCCAGTTTGGTGTTGAGCTGCACCTTGCCCTGCCGGTTGGTGAATACCTGGCCGTCGCGTTCCATGGCGCGCAAACGTCGCTCAAACCCCACAGAAAGCGGCACAGCCGCCCCCACCGCGCGGGCCAGCGCCTCAAGGGCCATGGGTTTTCCAAAGCCCCGCAGCTGCTGCATGATGGTTTCGCGGCTGGGAACATCAGGGTCGAAATCGGGTGGAAGATCCATCGCACCCGCGATGATTTCCATATTGCTGCTTTTTTTTGATCGTTTGCTCAAAGGGGGTTTCCGTTTCTTTAAAAACCGCGCTATACTTCGCAACTTCTTCGGAAGTGCAGTACACAACTTCTGGAAATGAATTACGAAGCGCTGTTCGGCAAGTCCATAGCATACACGCTAAGCCCAGGTGGCGGAATTGGTAGACGCGCTAGTTTCAGGTACTAGTGCCGCAAGGTGTGGAGGTTCGAGTCCTCTCCTGGGCACCACCGCCTTGAC
>JAAZDZ010000276.1 GCA_012512545.1 Alcaligenaceae bacterium
CACTCGGGTTAATATTCTTTCTTCAGACGCGGGGTGGAGCAGTCTGGCAGCTCGTCGGGCTCATAACCCGAAGGTCGTAGGTTCAAATCCTGCCCCCGCAACCAGCATTCCCAGCGGGCCGTTCTTAACAGGAACGGCCCGTTTTATTTTGCGTGTCTGTATTGCTTGCGCCATGTTCTTTGCGAATGATGAATGCAGCATCCACACAACGCCAGCCTGATAATCTGGTTTGGGCGCGGCCCAACCATGATGGCGTATGGGGAGAAACGTGTGGGTATGGGTATATAAGGTTCCCGGCTTTAAGCGTTCGCGCCAGATGCAGCGCCCGCGCGCCAGGGAACAAGCTGAATGGCCGTTTACTTATTTTGTATGGCGACCCTGGCAATATTACATCACCCACACTCCTGCAATGCAAGCAATTCTGTCCATTGGCAGACACCCGGCTGCCGGGCAGTTGCCCAGGCACGACAGGTTTCACGCAACCCTGCTGGTGATAAGGAACGAGACTTGTGCTTTGGCTCGTGGTCAAATAGCCGCAGGAGGCTCTGACTGCGTGTGACCTGTGAAATCGTCTGTCTGGAAAGCATCTCGGCCATTCCCGCACGTCAATGGGATGATCTGGCCCAGGGCAACCCCCTGCTTTCGCACAGTTACCTGGAAGCGCTGGAGGCCACCCATTGCGCGGCGCCCCGCACAGGGTGGGCCGCACGCCACCTGGCCCTGTTGCGCGGCGGCTCCCTCAGAGCTGCCATGCCTCTGTACGCAAAAAATCATTCGCGCGGCGAATACGTCTTTGATCATGCCTGGGCCAATGCTTACGCACGCTATGGCATGAGCTACTACCCCAAGCTGGTCAGCGCCGTTCCTTTCACCCCGGTTCCCGGCCCCCGGCTGCTGGCGTACGATCGCCATGATCAGCTCCTGCTGCTGGAGGCCGCCAAACAACTGTTACGCGAACAGGGCTATTCATCGCTGCACATCTTGTTTCCGCAGGAGGACGAGCTTGGCGTGCTGCAACAGGCAGGTCTGCTGCTACGCAGCAACATTCAATTTCACTGGCAGAACCCCGGCTACCGCGATATGGATGCCTTTCTGGCAGCTTTGACACAGCCCAAACGCAAGAAACTTCGCCAGGACCGGCGCCGCGTCAGCCAGGCCGGCATTGAGTTCAGAGCGTTGGCTGGCCCGCAGATCACGGGCGCTACCCTGCGTTTTCTATACCTGTGCTACATGCAGACCTATCTGGAGCACGGCAACACCCCCTATCTGAACCTGGATTTTTTTGAACGCCTTCACGACCGCCTGGCGTCGGCCATGGTGGTGATCCTGGCTGAACGCGCCGGTGTGCCCATTGCCGCCGCGCTCAATATCCGTCATGGCGACCGTCTGTATGGCCGCTATTGGGGCTGTACGGAATCCATACCGGGTCTGCATTTCGAAACCTGCTACATGCAAGGCATGGAATACTGCATCGCGCATGGCATCCGGGTCTTTGAAGGCGGCGCTCAAGGGGAGCACAAGCTGGCCCGTGGCATGCTGCCGGTACGCACGCTGTCCGCTCATTGGATTGAAGACCCTGTTTTCGGCCCGGCCATTGCTGACTTCCTGGAAAAAGAAACCCCTTTCGTTCAGCAGTATCTCAACGAGTTGATGGAGCACAGCCCATACCGGACGCCATGAAAATCGCCCGGCCCCAAAAAACAGGAAGCCGGGCGAATTTTTCTTTTTCCTGAACAACCAGAAAAAGTTTATTTGCCGTTTTTATCGGGGTCAGCCGCAGGATTTCCAAACGGAAACACATTGAACATGTTTTTGGTCTGGCCCTGCATTTGATCCTGCATCTGCACAAACAGATTCTTGCTTTGATCAATATAGTTGCTCATCATGTTCTGCAGCACAGGCGTCTGCACATTCATGAATTGCGCCCAGGCTTCAGGACCAAGGTTCTGCCCGTACATGCCCTTGGATTGTTCCGCCATGCGCTCCTGGATTTCCATGAAAGCCAGGATGTTTTTTTCGAGGAAGGTGCCCATCACCCCTTGCATGGCATGGCCATAGAAGCGGATGATCTGCGACAAGGCCGTGGCCGAGAACATCGGCACGCCGCCGGTTTCTTCTTCAAGAATGATCTGCAGCAAAATACTGCGGGTGAGTTCTTCGCCCGATTTTGCGTCAATGACCTGAAAGACTTCATTTTCCAGCACCAGTTGTTTTACATCGACCAAAGTGATGTAAGCGCTGGTCTGGGTGTCGTACAGCCGGCGATTCGGATATTTTTTTATAAGACGTACTGCGGAGGTAGATTGGGTTTGCGTCATGAAAGAAACCGAGACATTAGCGGAAAGCGGCCCCGCAATAATGCGGGACCCCGTGCTGGAGCGGCAGCCGCTCAGCCCATGTGCAGACCGCCATTGAGGGAGAAATCGGCTCCGGTGGAGAAACCAGCCTCGTCAGATGCCAGCCAGCAAACGATGGAGGCAATTTCCTCGGGCGCACCCAGGCGCTTGACCGGAATGGTGGCAACGATTTTTTCCAGGACATCGGGCCGGATGGCGCGCACCATATCGGTGCCGATATAACCTGGCGATACCGTATTGACCGTGACTCCCTTGCTGGCCACTTCCTGAGCCAGGGCCATGGTGAAGCCATGGATGCCCGCCTTGGCCGTGGAATAGTTGGTCTGGCCGAACTGGCCTTTCTGGCCATTCACCGAGCTGATATTGATGATGCGGCCCCACTGCCTTTCCACCATGCCGTCAATGACCTGCTTGGTGACGTTGAACAGGCTGTTGAGGTTGGTATCAATGACGGCGCGCCAGTCGTCGAGAGTCATTTTGCGGAACAGGCCGTCGCGGGTAATGCCCGCGTTATTGACCAGCACATCAATGGGGCCGACTTCTTCGGTCACCTTGCGGAAAGCATCTTCGGTGGATTGCCAGTCGGACACATTGCCGACAGAAGCATGGAAGGTATAACCCTTGGCAGCCTGCTCGTCGAGCCAGCGCTGGTAGTCGCGGCTGGGCCCGCACCCTGCCACTACGGTAAAGCCCTTCGAAGCCAGGCCTTGGCAGATCGAAGTGCCTATGCCACCCATCCCGCCCGTCACATAAGCTATTTTTTCAGTCATTTTAACGATCTCCCTTGTTGCATATTGAGCCAGTAACCTAGCATGAATCACCCCAATGGTTATACAGCCCGTGCTTTCACATAGGCGCCTGGCGCTGAGTCCAGAACTTTGTATTGCGTATTGCCGGGCTTGGCAGGCGCTTTCTTCCGCGCGCCTGCATGTTCTACAAGCCAGGCGTCCCAATCGGGCCACCAGCTCCCCGGGGTTTCGGGAGCGGCTTGAATCCAGTCGTCTGCCGGCACCGCGCTTTCGCCAGCGGCCAGATTATCGGGTACGGCCCAATAACTGCGCCGTTTCTTGGCGGGCGGGTTAACCACCCCGGCAATATGGCCCGATGCGCCCATGACGAAGCGCCGCGGACCCGAAAGCAGGTTGCAGGACGCATAGGCAGATTGCCATGGCACGATGTGATCTTCGCGCGATGCGTAAACATACGCAGGCATGTCGAGCGAGCCGAGGTCGATGGCATGGCCGTTGATCTGGACACTGCCCGGCTTGCACAGGCGATTTTCGAGATAGGTATTGCGCAGATACCAGGTAAAGAACGGGCCTGGCAGGTTGGTGCCATCGGCGTTCCAGAACAGCAGATCGAACGCGGGCGGCGACATGCCTTTCAGGTAGTTGTTGACGACATAGTTCCAGACCAGTTCGCTGGGCCGCAGAAAGGAAAAAGTGGTGGCCAGTTCGCGGGCGCTCAGAAGCCCGCCCTGCCCCATTTGCTGCTCGCGCATGCTGACGTGGTTTTCGTCGATGAAGACATCAATGACGCCCGTATCGGAGAAATCGAGCAGCGTGGTGAGCAGGGTGAGTGATTGCAGCGGTTGTTCGCCCTTGGCGTGGGCCAGCGCCACTGCGCTGGCCAGCATGGTGCCGCCCACACAAAAGCCCAGCGCATTGACCTTGGGCTGACGCGTGATATCAGACGCCACCTTCAGAGCGCGCAGCACCCCTTCTTCGAGGTAGTCACCCCAGCCGGCCTTGTCGGAGTCATCGGTGTCTTCAGGCAGGGGGTTGCGCCAGGAAACCAGGAAAACCGTGTGGCCCTGCTCAACGGCGTGGCGGACAAAGGAGTTCTCGGGCTGGAGATCGAGAATATAGTATTTGTTGATGCACGGCGGCACGACAACCAATGGACGCTCGTGCACGGTGTCGGTGAGCGGCGCATACTGGATGACCTGCATGATGGGGTTCTGATAGACCACCGCTCCGGGCGTGATGGCGATGTTTTCGCCCAACTGGAAGCCGGATTCATCAGTCTGGCTCATGCGCCCCTTGCCGATGTCTTCGAGCAGGTTCTGCATGCCCCTGGCCAATGACTGGCCGCCGGTTTCCATCATGAGCTGCTGGACTTCCGGGTTGGTGAAAACAAAGTTGCTGGGCGCTGTCGCTTCAAGCCACTGCATGACCGAAAAACGCAGCCGGTTGCGCAGGGATTCATCGACCTGCGCGACATCCACCATGCGATTCATGGCGCGCGCGGATAATTCCCATAAATGGGCGTTCAGCAAGGCAAGCGGATTGGCCTGCCAGGCTTCAGCGCGAAACCGCCTGTCTGAAGGCGGATCGAGACGCCCCGTGCGGGCCTGCTCGAGAAGCTCGGCGTAGGCGCTGGAAAATTCCGTCTGAATTTGCGCCAGTGCTTCGGGCGCCACATTGATGGGCGCAGGCCATGAAGAAGGGAAAAATTTATTCACGTTTCGATACATATTGTGTGTCTGCCTGTTGTAGCGTCTCTATGGTGAAATGTAATCCGGGGTGTGTCAATCAGGGTAATTCGGGACCGTGCAGCCACGCTAAAGTGGCCATTCTGCCGCTGGCTGCCGAGCGGCGATATGAGTAAAAAAGATCGGCTCGCTGATACGTACACAAACCCGAAACCTCAACATCATACAGACCTATTGTTAGCAAACGATGACGCGCCAGCGCAGCGATATCTGCCTGCCATTTTCCTGCCTGGCGCCCGGCAGTGAAATACTGCTGTGCGTCAGGGTCCTGTTCTGTGAACGCGACCCGCACCTCGTCTCCGACCTCGAAGCTTTGCTGCCCGATGCAAGGCCCTATCCAGGCCCGCCAGGCTGACGCTTCCGGCAGACGCGCCCGCAACGCCGCCAGCGTGGCTTCCAGCACACCTGCCGCCAGACCACGCCACCCTGCGTGAGCCACACCCAGCGCGCGCCCGTGGGCATCAGCCATGACAACCGGAATGCAATCGGCTGTCATGATGGCCAGCACCACGCCAGGCTGAGTGGTGATTGCAGCATCAGCCTGTGGCGGTGTATTTGCCGCGCCCTCGCCCTGCAGCAGCGCGCCGCCTCCGGCAGGCTGCGCCGTGAACGGGCCGGTCACTTCAACCACCCCCCTGCCATGGACCTGCTCCAGCCAGAAAGGTTCCGCAGGCAAGCCCGCAGCCAGGCGGCGCCGGTTTTCCTGAACCGCCAGGGGATCATCGCCGACATGCAAGGCCAGATTCAATGATTCCCACGGCCCCGCACTGACACCGCCTGCGCGGGTGGTACAGCCGTAGCTCACGCCTTTCCAGGGCGCGCCGTGAAGGACAAGGCTTGCGCTTTGGCGCCTGGTCAGTTCTCCCATTCGATGCGTTCCTCTACCTCGCGGAAATCTGCGGGAAGCTCTGCCTGGAAGGAAACCAGGCTGCCATCCGCAGGGTCTTCAAAGGCCAGGGCGCGCGCATGCAGCATCTGTCGCGCGGCGCCGCTGATCATCCGCCCGCCGTACAGCATGTCTCCCAGCAAGGGATGGCGCAGGCTGGCCAGATGCACGCGTATCTGATGTGTGCGCCCTGTTTCCAGCCGGCACTGCAATTCAGTGACGATCTGCCCCTCGTCATCCGTCCCGCTACGAACGGGCATATAGTGAGTCACGGCGGGTTTGGGCGCAATGGGCCGTTCAGCAGACATGCGCACCGGAACGGAGGGGTCGCGCCCGATCGGCAGATCAATGCGCCCGGCATGCTGCAGGCGGCCATGCGCCAGCGCCAGATATTCACGATGCACGCTGCGCGCCTGCAGCTGCCTGACAAGGCTGGTCTGGGCCAGTTCGGTGCGGGCCACTACCAGAATGCCGGAGGTATCTTTATCGAGACGGTGCACAATGCCCGCGCGCGGCACCCGTGCCAGTTCAGGGTAGCGGTGCAGCAGGCCGTTCAGCAGGGTGCCGCTCCAGTTTCCCGCTCCAGGGTGAGTCACCATGCCTGCGGGTTTATCAACGATGATCCAGTGTTCGCTTTCCGCCACCACGCCGAATATCAGGGGTTCAGCCGTGAAAGCGAGATCTTCCGGCGCCTGTTGCGGCTGCACCTGAATGATATCGCCCGGCCCGACAAGCTGTCTGATTTTCGCAGGCTGGCCGTTCACCCGTACATGGCCGTTTTCTATCCAGCCCTGCAGGCGGCTGCGGCTGTGTTGAGGCAGCAACCGGGCAAGGGTTTTATCCAGCCGCTCGGGCGTCGCTGTAACGCCCAGCTGGAATACCAGAGGCTCGCCAGGCTGCTGCTCGACTGCAACATCCCCATCGGCAGGGGAAAGATTCAACCGCATGTAAGAGTCGCTTTCGGGTTCGTGGTCAGGCATGATGTTCGATCATATAATTAGCCCGCTATGCTAACACCGAGGATCCTCACGTGACATCGACTCTTCCCGCCGTCCTACGCCGGTTGCGCCATGCAGCCCTCATGCTTTTCATGACGGCCATCGTCGCTGGCTGCGGCACAACCAAACCCGATCTGGATCCCACCGCTGGCTGGACCGCAGAACGCCTGTACCGCGATGCCCGCGAATCCATGAGCAGCGGCAGCTGGAGTACGGCCCGCGAACGTCTGGAGGCCATTGAGGCGCGCTACCCCTTTGGCACGTATGCCCAGCAGGCTCTGATCGACCAGGCGTATATCAACTGGAAAGATGACGAACCAGAACAAGCCCTGGCTGCCATCGACCGCTTTGAACAGCAATACCCGAACCATCCGGGCAGCGATTACATGCTGTACCTGAAGGGGTTGATCACCTTTACTCCGCCCAGCGCCGCCTTCAGCCGCATCACCCGGCAAGACCCGGCAGAACGCGACCCCAAAGGGCTGCGCGAATCCTATGAGTCTTTCAACCAGTTGCTGGCCCGCTACCCCGACAGCGGTTACGCCGCCGACGCCCGCAAGCGGCTCACCTGGCTGGTGGACACTGTTGCCCGCAACGAAGTCTACGTCGCTGAGTACTATTACCGGCGTGGTGCCTACGTGGCAGCCGCCAACCGCGCTCAAACCGTCATCACCGACTTCGAAGGCGTGCCCATTGCCGAAAAAGCGCTGTACATCATGTATTTATCGTACGATGAACTCGGTCTCGAAGAACTGCGCGACAACGCCAAACGCGTGCTCGACCTGAACTTCCCCGACAGCGTTTATTACACCCAGGGGCTGGACGATTCCGCCAACTACTGGAACCCCATCAACTGGTTCTAGTGTCCTCAGCTGCAGGCGCGGCAGCGCTCCGCGAAGCCGCTTCATCATCCAGGCCCTGCGGGGCCTGTTTGTGTTCCTGCTCCAGAAAAGTGCGCGCCTGAGCGCCATCGCGGGTGCGGGAAAACGGCGGCAGGCCACGCCACAACAGCCGCCCGTAACGTTTTTCCACCATGCGGGCATCGGCCACCAGCAACACCCCCCAATCGCGCTCGGTGCGAATCAAGCGCCCTGCTCCCTGCTTCAGGGCAATCGCCGCTTCTGGAAGCTGATATTCCATGAAGGGGTTGCCGCCGCGTTCGCGACACGCCCGCAGGCGGGCTTCCAGTACAGGATCATCAGGGGGTGCGAAAGGCAGTTTGTCGATGGCCACCAGAGTCAGCGCATCGCCCGGCACATCAATGCCTTCCCAAAAGCTGGCGCTGCCCACCAAGACTGCATTGCGCGCCTGGGCAAAACGCTCCAGCAACATGCGGCGCGACATCTCGCCCTGGCGCAGCAAAGGCCGGTCAATGTCGTGATCTTCAAAATGCTCCAGCAGCAGATCAGCCAGATGGTCCACTGAACGCAGCGTTGTACACAAGACCAGCACACCGCCCCGGCACGCCTGGATCAAAGGCAGCAGCAATTCGGCAAAACGCGGATTGAAATCGCGCGAATGCGTTTCCGGCAAACCCGTAGGTACGTACAGCAGGGCCTGATTCGCATAATCGAAGGGCGATTCCCAACGCGCAGTACGCGCTTCCCACAAGCCCAGCTGACGTGTGAAGTGACCGAAATCGCCATGCACTGAAAGCGTGGCGGAGGTCATCACCCACGCCTGACCTTTGGTACGGTAGCGCGAGAAGATCTGGGCAACCGACAGTGGCGCACTATGCATGCGCATATGGTGCGTGCCCTGTTCCAGCCAGCGCACGGCTTCGCCTGCCTCGCTGCGACTGTCTGCCAGGGCATCGTTGCCGTTGCGATCCGGCTGGCTCCATTGGAACAAACGAGCCCGCAATTCAAGCGCCGTGCGCGACGCCGCCATGAGGTCGGGATGCTTTTCTGCCACCACGCCCAGCAAAGCGATGGCCCGGTCCAGCGCCTGCAATACATCATCCAGAGCCGCATCGAAAGGCTCAGGCTCGGGTATGGCGTAAAAAGTGGCCTTCTGACCTGGCATACGCGCCACGGCGGCTGAAGCCAGCCGCAATTCGCGCACTGCGGTTTCCAGTTCGCCAGCCGCCTGCGCCCAGTTGGTGGATTCGCGGGCATAGGCCAGCCCCGCCGCCTGTATGGCGCGACACAGATCCAGCAACTGATGCACCGACACGCTGCTGCCCAGAAAACGGGTTGCAACATCAGGCAGCTGATGGGCTTCGTCAAACACCACGACATCCACATTGGGCAGAAGATCAGTAATGCCTTCTTCACGCAGCGCCAGATCGGCCATGAAAAGCGCGTGGTTCACCACCACAAGATCGGCTTCCTGCGCCTGACGCCGCGCTTTCAGCACAAAGCAGTCTTTGACATGCGGGCAGTCCTGCCCCAGGCAGTTTTCCCGGGTGGAAGTGACGCGGCTCCAGATATCTGCGTCTTCGGGTACTTCGGCCAGATCACTGCGGTCGCCCGTGCGGCTGCGCCCGGTGAACACCGTAATGGCGCGCAGCTGCGATATTTCACTGCGCGAACGCAAAGCGCGTTCATCCTGCTGCAGGCGCTCCAGATGATAGTGGCACACATAATTGCCCCGCCCTTTGAGCAAGGCAATGGTGATGGGCAGTTCCAGCGCCTTGCGCAAACGCGGCAGGTCGCGCCGGAACAGCTGGTCCTGCAGGGTGCGCGTGCCAGTGGAAACCAGCACTTTCACGCCGCTCAGGAATGCGGGTACCAGATAAGCCCAGGTTTTACCCGTGCCTGTGCCCGCCTCGGCCACCAGCGTCGCCCGGTCGCGAATGGCTTCTTCGATGGCGCGTGCCATTTCAAGTTGCGCCTCGCGCGGGCGATAGCCCGGGGCGGCCGCAGCCAAAGGGCCTTGAGGAGAAAATATGTGGTCAAGATCTAGCGCGAACATGGCGGAATCATAACGCCGCCCAGGAAATCAAGTGCGGCTGATTGGATGCAAAAATCCGCCTTATGGCAAAATGCCCCGTTCCCTGCTTTGAATAAAAGAAACATGAATCACCCTGACACGCCTGAAGCGACACCGGATTTTTCCTCTGATCCCGCCCGCATCATTGAACAGCTTGCCACTGAACTGGCCGTGCGCCCGGCGCAGATCGCCGCCACTGTGCAACTGCTCGACGAAGGCGCCACTGTCCCGTTTATCGCCCGCTACCGCAAGGAAGTCACTGGCGGGCTGGATGACACGGTGC
>JAAZDZ010000277.1 GCA_012512545.1 Alcaligenaceae bacterium
CTTCACCGGTTTCTGCCCAGGAGAGGTCGGACAGATGAACCAGGCCGTCGATGCCGCCAGGCAGACCAACAAACACGCCGAAGTCGGTGATCGACTTGATGGCGCCGTGGACTTTGTCGCCACGCTTGAAGTTGATGGAGAACTCTTCCCACGGGTTGGCGCGGCACTGTTTCATGCCCAGCGAAATGCGACGACGGTCTTCGTCGATTTCCAGAACCATGACTTCGACTTCTTCGCCCAGGGTGACAACCTTGCGCGGATCGACGTTCTTGTTGGTCCAGTCCATTTCGGACACGTGCACCAGGCCTTCGATACCGTCTTCGACTTCGACGAACGCGCCGTAATCAGTGAGGTTGGTGACCTTGCCGAACAGGCGGGTGCCTTGCGGGTAGCGGCGGGCCAGGCCGATCCAGGGATCTTCGCCCAGCTGCTTGACGCCCAGGGAGACACGGCTCTTTTCCTGGTCGAACTTGAGAACCTTGGCCTCGACATCCTGGCCCACTTGCAGGACTTCGGACGGGTGACGCACGCGGCGCCATGCCATGTCGGTGATGTGCAGCAGACCGTCGATGCCGCCCAGGTCGATAAACGCGCCGTAGTCGGTGATGTTCTTGACCACACCCTTGACAATGGCACCTTCGTGCAGGGTTTCGAGCAGCTTCTCGCGCTCTTCGCCCATGCTGGCTTCTAGCACTGCGCGACGCGACAGCACAACGTTGTTGCGCTTGCGATCGAGCTTGATGACCTTGAATTCGAGGGTTTTGCCTTCGTATGGGGTGGTGTCCTTGACGGGACGCAGATCCACCAGAGAGCCGGGCAGGAAGGCGCGGATAGCGTTGGTCATGACGGTGAGGCCGCCCTTGACCTTGCCGGTGATTGTGCCGTTGACCAGCTCGCCGGATTCCAGAGCCTGTTCAAGCTGCAGCCAGGCCGACAGACGCTTGGCGCGGTCGCGCGACAGAATGGTGTCGCCATAGCCGTTTTCCAGCGAATCGATGGCGACGGAAACGAAATCACCTTCTTCGACTTCGAGGTCGCCCTGGTCGTTCAGGAACTCTTCGAGGGGAATCAGGGCCTCGGACTTGAGACCTGCATTGACGACGACAAAGTTGTGGTCAATACGCACGACTTCAGCCGAAATCACCTCACCGGACTTCATGTCCTGGTTTTTGATGGTTTCGTTGAAAAGATCGGCAAAGCTTTCGCCGCCCAGTGCGGCTTCCAGATTGATGGTGGACATGAGTGATCCATTGGCCGGGATGGCCGGTAAAAACACACCGGGTCGCCCCAGTGGAGTTAATGAAAAATCGCCTTGTGCAAGTGGGCGGTGTGCCCGGCTGGCTTGCGGCAAGACGCCTTGGAAAGCGCCAGGTTTATTTGGCGCCGCCCGTTTTCGACCAGAGGTCGAGTACTGCCTGAACGGTTTGGTCGATATTCAGATGCGATGAATCTATCGTGATGGCGTCTGGCGCAGCAACCAGCGGCGCGCTTGCCCGATTCGAGTCACGCGCGTCACGCGCAAGAATATCTTCCAAAAGGTCGGTCATTTTAACTGAAAAGCCCTTTTCCCTCAACTGCTTATAGCGTCTTTCCGCCCTCGCCTCGACTGCGGCAACAAGGAAGATCTTGAGCGGGGCATCAGGAAATATCACCGTGCCCATATCGCGCCCATCGGCCACCAGGCCGGGCGGGCGGAGAAAATCCCGTTGGCGCTGCAGCAGCGCTTCGCGAACCTGCGGGTAAGAAGCAATGCGCGAAGCCAGGTTGCCGACGTTTTCCTGGCGGATCGCCGCGGAGACGTCATCGCCTTCCAACAAGATGCGGCCATCGGGAAAAGCGACGTCAAGCTCCCGCGCTACTTTGGCAACGCCTTCGACATCTTCGGCATGCAGGCCCGCACGCAGCGCATTCAACGCTGTGAGGCGGTAAAGCGCGCCACTGTCCAGAACGTCCCACCCCAGGTGTTGCGCCACTCTGCTTGCAATCGTGCCTTTGCCGGAAGCGGTCGGGCCATCAATCGTGATGACTGCGGCGGGAGTTTGCTTGTTCATGGCTGCACCAGCTTTTGATAAACACTGAAGTATTCAGGAAAGGTTTTGCCTACGCAAGCCGGGTCAAGAATCGTAACAGGCACTCCGCCAAAAGCCGCCAGCGAGAAACACATGGCCATGCGGTGGTCATCGTAGGTTTCGATATCGGCGCTACGCCAGGCTCCAGGCGCCATGGGGTAGACGGTGAGCCAATCGGGGCCGGATTCCACCTGCGCCCCCAGCTTGGCCAGTTCGGCATGCATGGCTTCAATGCGGTCTGTTTCCTTGACCCGCCAGCTGCCGATATTGCGCAAAGTGCAGGGGCCGTCTGCGTACAAGGCCATGGCAGCAGCCGTCATGGCGGCGTCGGGAATCAGGTTGAAATCCCGGTCGAAAGCGCGCAGACGTTCGCCTGCGGCCACTTTCACCCCGGTAATTTCAATGGAATCCGCCGCCATTTCGACTTTGGCCCCCATGGC
>JAAZDZ010000278.1 GCA_012512545.1 Alcaligenaceae bacterium
AAGAGCCGCGGTCAGGCGGGTGCATTTTGGAAGCATGTTCGACTCCTGTTTTTGTAAGTTCGAGAAAAATCATACACTGAATAATTATTTCACCTCAAACTAATTTTTCATGTATGCGCGCGGGCGAAATATATGTCTGCGTTTTTATGCGATTCGGCGATTCTGTGGTTTTGGCACAAATAACCGCGCCTGAAACCTTGGCAGTGGCAAAGTCGCGTGCTAGGATGACCACTTATGCGTACCGAACTTCAGTTCTTCTTTTTTTACTTTTATGCTTTTCCTAAGCCGCTGGTGGAGGAAGGGAACGCTCGTACGCACTGAAATATGCCGAATTCCCAAAAAGCCGCCAGCGCACAGCTAGGCGGCTTTTTTTGTATCTGCCTGGGCTTGCTGGCCAACCAAATGGAGCTATACCGTGTCGCACAATACTGATGATTTACGAATCCGTGAAATCAAGGAACTGTCCCCCCCAGCGCATATCATGCGCGAGTTTCCCTGCACGTCGGACATTTCTTCTGTGGTTTACGGGGCGCGTCGGGCCGTGCACAACATCCTGAATGGCACCGACGATCGCATGGTGGTGGTGATCGGGCCGTGTTCCATCCACAACACGGAAGCCGCGCTCGACTACGCCCGGCTTTTGATGGAACAGCGCAAGCTGCATGAGGGCGAACTGGAAATCATCATGCGCGTCTACTTTGAAAAGCCGCGCACCACGGTGGGCTGGAAGGGGCTGATCAACGACCCCGCCCTGGATGGCAGCTTCAATATCAACAAGGGCCTGCGCACGGCGCGCGAACTGCTCATTCAGGTCAACCAGCTGGGCATGCCCGCCGGCTGCGAGTTCCTCGACATGATCACTCCGCAATACATTGCCGACCTCGTCTCCTGGGGCGCCATTGGCGCGCGTACCACCGAAAGCCAGGTGCACCGCGAACTGGCGTCCGGCCTGTCCTGCCCGGTGGGCTTCAAGAACGGCACGGGCGGCGACATCAAGATCGCTGTCGATGCCATGATGGCGGCTTCGCAACCCCACCATTTCCTGTCGGTCACCAAGGGCGGACACTCCGCCATTGTTTCCACCGTGGGCAATAAAGATTGCCACGTGATTCTGCGTGGCGGTAAAACGCCCAACTACGACGCTGAAAGCGTAGACGCCGCTGCCCAGCAGATTTCCAAGGCGGGCGTGCTGCCGCGCCTGATGGTCGATGCCAGCCATGCCAACAGCTCCAAGGATTACCGCAAACAGCCGCAGGTGATGGAAAACGTCGCGCAGCAGCTGGAAAACGGCGAAGATCGTATCTTTGGTGTGATGGTTGAAAGCAATCTGGTCGCAGGTCGCCAGGATCTCGTCGCGGGGCAAGAGCTCACCTACGGCCAGAGCATCACCGATGGCTGCATCGATTGGGATGATTCCATCGCCGTGCTTGAGCGCCTGGCCCAGGCCGTGAAGGCGCGTCGCGCCAAGGCGCCGCAATCAGCAAATCCCCTGATCGGCAGCGCTGCCTAAAACGGGTAGTATCGGCTCATCCCCTGCTCGCGCGTGTGTGGCAGGGGGTGCGTGCCGACCGGCGCGCGCGCTGAAATTACAAAGGACAACAAGCGTGAGTGCCATTTCCATTTCAAGCCTTGGGCATAAGGTTGGGCAGCCATGGTGACCCATGCCGATTTCGACGGGCTGCTCAAGCGGCTGGAAGGGAAGATTCCTGCCCATTGCATCCTGACACGTGCCGAAGATACCCGCCCCTACGAATGCGATGGCCTGTCGCTGTACCGCGAACTGCCGCCGGTGGTGATTCTTCCCGAAGACGAAGCCCAGGTCATTGAAGTCGTGCAGGCTTGCAAGGCGTTTAATGTGCCGATTGTTCCGCGTGGCGCGGGCACGGGCCTGTCTGGCGGGGCCACGCCGCATCCGCGCGGCGTGTTGCTGGGGGTTTCAAAGCTGAACCGCATTCTGGAAATCAACCCGGAATCCGCTACTGCGGTTGTGGAGCCCGGCGTGCGCAACCTGGCCATTTCCGAAGCAGCGGCTGCCGTCGGCCTGTATTACGCCCCCGACCCTTCCAGCCAGATCGCCTGTTCCATCGGTGGCAATATCGCCGAAAACTCCGGTGGCGTGCATTGTCTGAAATACGGGCTCACCATTCATAACGTGCTGCGCGCGCGGGTGATCACCATGGATGGCGAAATCGTCGAGTTCGGCTCCGAAGCGCCTGATTGCCCCGGGCTTGATCTGCTGGCGGCCTTTATCGGCTCGGAAGGCATGCTGGGCATTGTCACTCAGGCCACAGTAAAGCTGATTCCCGTTCCCGCCTGCGCTCGCGTCATTATGGCGAGCTTCCCTACGGTGGAAGCCGCGGGCGAAGCGGTGGCGAATGTCATTGCCACCGGCATTGTGCCCGCCGGCCTCGAAATGATGGACAAACGCGCTACGCATATGGTCGAGCCCTTCGTCAAGGCGGGTTACGATCTCGACGCCGAAGCCATTCTTCTATGCGAATCCGATGGCACGCTGGAAGAAGTCGAAGACGAAATCCAGCGCATGAATGCGGTGTTTTCGGCCGCCGGGGCCAGCCGCCTGCAGGTGTCCACCACCGAAGAAGAACGCCTGCGTTTCTGGGCGGGCCGCAAGAACGCTTTCCCTGCGGCCGGCCGCGTGTCGCCCGATTACTACTGCATGGACGGCACGATTCCGCGTCGCCATCTGGCGCAGGTACTCAATGCCATTGCCGACATGGAAGAAGAATACGGCCTGCGCTGCGCCAACGTTTTCCATGCGGGCGATGGCAACCTGCACCCGCTCATTCTCTTCGATGCCAACATCCCCGATGAAATCGAACGCGCCGAAAAATTCGGCGCCGCCATTCTTGAGCTATGCGTTGAGGTCGGCGGCACGG
>JAAZDZ010000279.1 GCA_012512545.1 Alcaligenaceae bacterium
CGTGCCCATCATAGAGACCAATGCCATGGATGCCCAGGCCACCCAGAATACGCTGATGCCCTTGCTGCAAGGCCATTCCAGCCTGTTGCTGGGGCAAAGCGCCATGGGTAAATCGACTTTGCTCAACGCCCTGGTGCCTCATGCCCGGGCTGCCACCCAACAGCACTCCCAGGCCCTGGGCGCGGGCAAACACACCACAACCGCCACACGCTTGTATCGTCTGCCTGGCGGGGGCGACCTGATTGATTCCCCCGGTTTTCAGGCGTTTGGTCTGCAGCACCTGGAACCCGAGGACATTGTGCGGGGCTTTCCAGAATTCCACGCCCCGACCGAACACTGCCGTTTCTACAACTGCAGCCATCGCCACGAGCCCGGCTGCGGAGTGCTGGCAGCCCTTGAACGCGGTGAAATCGCTGCCGAACGCCACGCGCTGTATACCCGTCTTCTCGCAGAAAACGAAGCCCGCAGCAGCTATTGAGCGCGGTTATTCAGAAATGCCTGCCGCTTCGGCTGCGGCCAGATAATGATAGAGATTGCGGATCAGGGCTGCCGTCGCCCCCCAGATGAAGTAATCGCCCCAGCTGACCGAAAAGAAATGACGCGGCAGGCCGTCTTCGGGGCGGATTTCGTGCAGGCGATGCAAGGCGGGGCTGAGCAGCGAAGTCAGCGGCACATCGAAGATTTCTGCCACTTCGCTGTGATCGGGCGTCAAGGTGTAGCCAGGCCGCAATACACCGATGACCGGCTTCATCGTATAGCGTGTGGAAGTCAGAAAACTGGGCTGACTGCCGATGAGCTCGATAAAACGCGGCTCCACCCCCACCTCTTCCCAGGTCTCGCGCAAGGCGGCCTGCATGTAGTCGGCATCGCTGGGCTCGATACGCCCGCCAGGGAAGCAGATCTGCCCCGCATGGCTGTACAGATTGGCTGAGCGGCGCGTGAACAGCACACGCAAGCCATCGGGGCGTTCCAGAAGAGGAATGCACACCGCCGCAGGCGTGATGTCGCTGTGGCCGCTGGTATCGAGATCGAAGTAGTTCGTAAAGACGGGCTCGACCTGCCAGGAAACAGGCTGAGAGAACGCTTTGCGTATGAAAGGCAGTTGCAGCGATGAGGGTGAAAGCTCAGGCAGCCGGGGCACAGCTATGGTTGGTTGCGCCGCTGGGTCAAACCCAGACACGTGCCGGGGCCAGACAATAGGGGGGATAGGATCCATATCACCAATAATGGCCGCCTGCCGCATTTTGGGCTCACCGCCCGCTGCGGCCAGCTTTGCCCGGAATCGGCCTGACGACAAAAACAAAGGCACCCGATTCTGGGTGCCTTTGTTTGGGACTGCGCCAATATATACGCGGGCGTATATTTATGCGGCAGTCTTTTTGCTGGAACGAACCAGCTTTTCCTTGATGCGGGCAGCCTTACCAGAACGGTTGCGCAGATAGTACAGTTTAGCACGGCGGACATCGCCACGGCGCTTGACTTCGATGCTGGCGATCTGGGGCGAGTACAACTGGAAGGTACGTTCCACGGCTTCGCCGGAAGAGATCTTGCGCACGATGAAGGAAGAGTTCAGACCACGGTTGCGGCGGCCGGTAACCACGCCTTCGTACGCCTGCACACGCTTGCGGGTGCCTTCAACCACATTGACGTTCACGATGACGGTGTCGCCGGGGCCGAATTCAGGGTGCGCATTGCCGCCTGTGAGGCGCTGGATTTCTTCCTGTTCAAGGATTTCGATGAGATTCACGGTTAACTCCAAAATTCATCATGTGCTAAGCCAGACTTGGAATTTATTGGGCTTCGCCAGAGGATGAGGAAATAGCCCGCTATTCTAGCAGGAAACCAATCGGATTGAAAAGCGGTTTGCAGGCGTTTTTGCAGATAGGAAGTGCGTGAAGCAGCCTGGCTAGAACCCCCCTGCCGCACCCAGCCACATGAGACCGGGAATGCTGGCCCCCCAGAAGATGACCATGACGACATCGGCCAACATGCTTTTGCGGCTGAGTGAGCCCGGCGCAGCCGTTGTA
>JAAZDZ010000280.1 GCA_012512545.1 Alcaligenaceae bacterium
CAACAAGGAGACACCGATGAAGAGCAGCTCTGCAGTCAGCAATACCGAAACTCCCGTACAAAATTCACGGCGCCGCTTTCTAGGAGGCGCGGCAGCCGGTACGGCAGCCGCCGCAACGATGGCCTTTCCCGCCATTGTGAAGGCACAATCCCCTGTCACGTTCCGCTTCCAGAGCACCTGGCCTACGGTCGATATCTTCCACGAATACGCACTCGATCTTGCCGCCAAAATTAACGATATGTCAGGCGGCGAACTCAAGCTCGAAGTTTTGCCCGCCGGCGCCGTGGTGCCTGCATTCTCACTACTAGATGCCGTTGCCAAAGGTACGCTTGACGGCGGCCATGGCGTTCTAGGCTACAACTACGGCAAGCAGAATGCGCTGGCGCTGTTCTCTTCCGGCCCCGCCTTTGGCATGGACGCCAACATGCTGCTGTCCTGGTACAAGTATGCGGGCGGAAAAGAGCTTCTCGATAAACTCTACGAGTCTATCGGTGTCAACGTAGTCTCTATCCTTTACGGGCCCATGCCCACCCAACCGTTTGGTTGGTTCAAAAAGCCCGTCACGCGCACTGAAGACCTCAAAGGCCTGAAGTTCCGCACCAACGGCTTGGCAATCGACCTATTCACCAAAATGGGTGCGGCCGTCAACGCCCTGCCTGGCGGTGAAATCGTTCCCGCTCTCGATCGCGGCCTGCTCGATGGTGCTGAATTCAACAACGCCACGTCCGACCGTCTGCTGGGCTTCCCCGACGTTTCCAAGGTATGTATGCTGCAAAGCTTCCACCAGTCGTCGGAAACTTTTGAAGTTATTTTCAACAAGCCCAAATACGAGGCTCTGCCTGAAAAACTGCGTGCCATTGTCACCAATGCATGCGAAGCCGCCTCGGCCGATATGTCCTGGAAAGCCATCCACCGCTATTCCGAAGACTACATCAAGCTGCAACAGGAAGACGGTGTGAAGTTCTACAAAACACCCGACACCATCCTGCAGCAGCAACTACAGGTGTGGGATGAAATCGTGGCCGAGAAAGCCAAGACTAACCCCATGTTCAAAGAGATCGAAGAATCTCAACGCGCTTTCGCACAACGTGCTCTGGCATGGGACATGGACACCAACAACAACCGTCGCATGGCTTACAACCACTATTTCGGCCGTCGCCAGACAAAGAGCTGATCTTTCCATGTAGGGCTCTTAAACACCATCGCTCACAAAAGCTGATGGTGTTTTTTTGGCACCATATGCTCCTCTGGCGTTCTGCCCAGCAGTACTCAGGCGGACATATGGAAGATTCTCGCCACACCCACGGAGCGTTCCCGTACCCGGGAACATCCGTGCGGGTCGGATGGTAGCGCCGCTCGACGGCCACAGGTAGGTTCTCCATGCAGAAAGTGTTGTTCATCATTGACCGCGTGAATACCCGGATAGGCCAGTTTTTCGGTTGGCTTGTCCTGGCGCTCACGTTGTTCATTACCTACGAAGTCATATCCCGATACGTGTTCGCGGCACCGCACGCGTGGGCGTTCGACGCCATGAACATGATGTATGGCACCTTGTTCATGATGGCAGGCGCATACACGCTTTCCAAGAACGGCCACGTGCGCGGCGATGTGCTCTATGGTTTTTTTCCACCCCGCCTGCAGGCCGGGCTTGATCTCGCCCTGTACTTTCTTTTCTATTTTCCAGGAGTCATCGCCCTGTGCTGGGCCGGCTTCTACTATTTCGAAGAATCCTGGGCCATCAGGGAAACCTCAAGCCTCGCTTCCGGCGGTCCTCCTCTCTATCCTTTCAAGGCTGTCATTCCAATCGCTGGGCTCACTTTGCTATTTCAGGGGTTTGTTGAAGTCGTGTATTGCATCGCCTGCCTTAAGCAGGGCGCTTGGCCACGACGCGACCAAGACGTTGAAGAGGTCGATCTAGACAAACTGAAGGGCATGGTTAATGTGGGAGGCACGTCGCCCGAGGCCAATACTTCCACGTCGACACAGCGATAGCAA
>JAAZDZ010000281.1 GCA_012512545.1 Alcaligenaceae bacterium
CCCGCCACTTGGGACGGGGCCTTACTGCCGTTGCGGCAGTGGGGCACTATGAGGAAGTGCGCTTGGAGGGCTTGTTGAAGCCGCTCACCATCTCTTGATGGCGATTTCAGTTTAGCGCGCTGAAGCAGAGAGAAAATCGGGGTTTACCCGAGCTCATTCGGAGCGCGGTATATTTCTGCTGTGTTTACTTTTCATTCACATAAGCGCGGAAAGATCATGGGCTCAAGGCAATTGGAAGATTATCGGGTGGTGGTGGGAGATTGGGCCGCTTGCCGCGCAGACGCGGGCCTGATCCGCCACGAAGTCTTTGTGGTCGAGCAGCGCGTAGCCGTCGAAGAAGAGCTGGACGAGCACGACGCCGTATGCGTGCATGCTGTGGCATACGCGGCGGATGGCGTGCCGGTGGGCACAGGTCGTTTATTGCCGGATGGCCATATCGGCCGTATGGCCGTGCGGCGTTCAGAACGGGGCAAGGGCCTGGGCGCGCTGCTGCTGACCCGCTTGATGGATGAAGCCCGGCGTTTGGGGCATGGCCAGGTGGCGCTGGCGGCGCAGGTGCATGCCCAGCCCTTTTACGCCCGCCATGGCTTTGTGGCCGAAGGCGCCATATTTCTGGATGCGGGCATTGATCACATCATGATGCGGCGCGACTTATAAGCGCTGGCGCGGCTTCCACCCGGTTGCGGCCATTCTGTTTGGCGCTGTAAAGCGCCTGATCAGCGCGTTTCATCAGGCTTTCAAGGGTTTCGTCGGCTTCAAGTGTGGCGACGCCCAGCGAAGCTGTCAGGTGGAAGTGGGTGCCGTCTTCCAGGTTGATGGCAGCGTTCTCAATAGTGGAGCGCAACCTTTGTGCTGCCAGCAGGGCGTCTTCCAGCGGCGTGCCCGGCAGCAGAATGGCGAATTCCTCGCCGCCGACACGGGCCGGAAGATCATGCTCCCGACTGGATTCCTTCATCTTCTGAGCACAGATCTGCAAAGCGCGATCGCCCGCCTGGTGGCCGTAGGTGTCGTTGACCTGTTTGAAATGGTCGAGATCCATCGCGATCAGCGATAAAGGCTGTTTGTTGCGATGCGCCAGGGCGATTTGGGCGGTGGCAGCTTCCATGAAGCTGCGCTGATTGAGGACGCCGGTCAGGCCGTCGTGGTCGGCCAGATTGCGCAGTTTTTTGCTCAGGCTGATATGGGCCGAAATATCATGGCCGATGCCGATGACACTGCGCACGGCGCTTTGCGGGCCCGCCACCGAGCATAATGTCCATTCCATATGCGGGGTGCCGGTGGGCGTCAGGCATTGCGTGCGCAAATGCTGTTCGGAAGGCTGTTGCAGCGCTTCGCTCACGCTTTGTTCTGCCGTCTCGATATCTTCCTGCGTCATCAGGCTGGAAAAGCTGCGGCCCCGGACATCGGTTGCAGAAATGCCGAACAGGGCGCAGAAAGCCGGGTTGGCATAAGACAGCTTGCCGTTTGTATCGAGCCGGATGATGCAGGTCGTAGTGCGTTCGACAATGATGCGGTAATCCTGCTCTTGCGCCTGCAGAAGCTGCTGGTCTTTTTTGATGCGGCGTACATATTCGTCGCGCCTCAGGGCGTACCGGCGGCGACGCCGCTGCGTAAACAGCAGCCCCGCTGTGGTGATGACGATGAACAGCGCCAGCAGGCCGCCTTGCAGGTAGGCAAAACGGCGCCAGTCGGCCATGGTGGCATGGAAGTCGCGGCCGGTAATAACTTGCAAGGGCAGGGAACTCATGGCCGCATAGCCGGCCACCGTGCTGGCTGCCACCAGCTGGCGCGAATCAGGGCCGCCCAATGCCATGATTTTTGCTTTGTCAGAGTGGAGTGAGGCAGGAAGGGGAACAAGCCCGATGTTGTCGCCCATCATGGCAAGTGGCTCGTATCTTTGTTCTGAAGCGCCGCCGCCACCTACCCGGATGGCTGCCTGGCTGTCCAGATGGCGCAGGGCCGCCCACATATCGGCAGCATAGAGGGTGGATTCCATCAGGCCCTTGATGTAGCGGGGCTCCACCGCCGCTGCCAAGACGCCGGCAAAGCGGCCGCTTCTGTCGTGAATGGCTTTGCTCAAGGCAATGGTGAGGTCGCCGCTGACACTGACATACGGCGTGGAAATATAAAGCTGCAAGGGCTGCGGGTCAGCTTTGACATTGAGAAAATAGGGGCGGCCGCTGAAATTTCCATTGTTGTTGGAGTCGCGGGTGCCGATGACCTGGCGGCCATTGACATCAAGCATGCTGATGGCCCGGATAATGGGCATTGCATTCACCAGAGACTGCATGTGGTCGCGCTGGTGGTCGAGATCGGTGTAATAACGTATGGCCAGAATCTCTTCCAGCACGCGGTCGATGCTGGTCATGTGCATTTCGATATTGGCCGATACGATGTTGGCTTGAATCACCAGTTTCTGATTTTCGGTGTCGCGTACCCGGCGGTAATCCATGAAGACGGAGACCGCCACCACACAACTGAGCGCGAACATGAAAACCGCGAATGTCAGGCGTTGCAGCCGGGCTTGTCTGGCAAGCAGAAGGGCAGTTTGCATGAAAAATCGGCCTGCCTGCAGGGTGGGCGTAGCCGTTGATTAAACACTGAATAGTATCCAATTATAACTATTTGAATTTTTTTCTATCCAGAATGAAGTTTTTCATGCCATGCGCGCCAGGGTGTGGCGGAAGCGTCGGAGCGAATAGGTGAACAGCGCAGCGCCAATCAGAAACAGGGCCAGAAAAGACGGCCAGACCGTTTCCAGCCCCGCCCCACGGTAAAGCACGGCCTGGCTCAGGCTCACAAAATGGGTGGTGGGCGCGGCGAGCATGACGGTTTGCACCAGCTCGGGCATGCTTTCACGCGGGGTCGAGCCGCCGGACAGCATTTGCAGCGGCAGCAGGGTCAGTACCAGCAACAGCCCGAACTGCGGCATGCTGCGGGCCACCGTGGCCAGAAAGATGCCCATGGAGGTGGTGGCGAACAGCGAGAGCCCCACACCGACGAAAAACAGAGGCAGCGAACCTTCTATGGGCACGCCCAGGGCGCCGCGCACCACCAGGGTCATGGAAACTGTGGTGGCCAGCAGCACCACCAGTCCCATGGACCACACCTTGGCAATCATGATTTCGGTGGGGGTGACGGGCATGACCAGCAGGTGCTCGATGGTGCCGTGTTCGCGTTCCCGTATCAGGGCGGCGCCGGTCAGGATGATGGACAGCATGGTAATGGAGTTGACAATTTCCATCACACTGCCAAACCAGGCCGGTTCCAGCGTGGGGTTGAAGCGCATGCGCAATGCCAGATCGACCGGGGGCGCCTGCGCCGCGCGGTGGCTGGCCATGAATTCGCGCACCTCGTCTGTCACGATCCGCTGGATATAGCCGCTGCCCGTAAACGCCTGCGACATGCGGGTGGCATCCACGTTCAGCTGCAGGGTGGGCGTTTTGCCAGCCAGCGTATCGCGCTGGAAACCCGAAGGGATGATGAGCGCGAAGGTGAATTCGCCCGCATCCATGCCCGGGTCGATTTCCGCATGGCTGGCCATGACAGGCGGAAAGAAGTGCGGCGGGTAAAAGGCCGATGTGACGCGGGTGGACAGCGGCGAACGGTCTTCGTCCACAATCGCGATCACCGAGTTGTGCAGGGTTTCCGGCATGGCGGTGGCGGCAGTGTAAAGCGCCACCGTGAACAGGTAGGCAATCAGCACCAGCATGACGGGTTCGCGCCACAGGCTCCATAGTTCCTTGACGCCCAGGTTCCATATATTCAGAAGATGCCGTTTCATATCAGGCTTCCTGTTTCTTCAGCATCAGTATGGCCAGGCCCAGAATCACCGGCACAGCGATGATCAGCGGCCAGAAATAACTGTGCAGTTCGGCCAGGCCCAGCGCCTTGTTGAACACCCCGCGGCTGATCACAAACATGTGGGTGGAGGGGTAGATTTCGCCGATGAAGCGGGCGCCGCCTTCCATGGCAGATACCGGGTTCATCAGGCCCGAATACTGCACGGCGGGCAGCAGCGTGCCTATCATGGTCAGGAAC